>JAYUUW010000062.1:0-1698 GCA_043754665.1 Anaerolineales bacterium
TAGGGCCGTTCGCGAGAACGGCCGCCGCCAGCTATCAGTCGAACGCCGTACATTCACCCGGAATCTGCTCTCGCTCAGTTTGAGGCCTATGAAAACGCAAAACCCGAACTTGTCTCTGTTGGAAACAGAGGTGCTGAACTGGCTGCTTCAAGGAGATGACCCCGTTTTGAAGTCATTGCGACAGCAGTTATCATCGGCCGTTATACTTTCGAGAGAGCTTACGGGTGTGGGCTTCTACTTGAACTTCGAGGTTCCGACTGGAAACGATAGTATCGTTGGCGCATCAGGCATCAAGCCCAGTTTCTGTTTCGGCGACGTTAATGCACAAATAGCAACTCTCAGGAGTGGGGCTGGGTTTATTTTGTGGATTACCAATGGGAAGCTTGATTTTTTGGAGGGCTATACATACGGCGAAGATTGGCCCACACAAACCACACCTTTCAAACTGAACTACATTGGGGGAAATCGCAATTGGGACTCGCTTCGAAAGCAGTGGCAGGCCAAGGACGAGTAAGCGGGCACAAGCCCTGGCAAGCATCCCGGCCTAGACATCACTCCCACCCTGCTCGTGGCTTCGCTCGTGATCATGACGAACTGGACCACGCTCTATAGCCCATTGGCGGGTGTGGTAAAATCCCGCTCACCCCAGGAGAATCGCATGGTCAGCCCTGATTTGCTCGAAATCCTCCGATGCCCGCAGTGCGTGCGCGACACGCCCGGCCTGCTTACGCTCGTGAAGGACACCTGGCTCGTGTGCCAGGACTGCGACCGGAAGTACCCCATCCGCGACGACATCCCCGTGATGCTGATCGACGAAGGCACCAAGTGGCAGGCCACCGCCGTGGCCGATCTGCCGGTGCCGCCGCCCGCCGAATAGCTGGGCCTGCCGGCCGTGACCATGATCTGGTCGTTAGCCCTGGCCTGGGAGCGCCGCCGCCATCGCCGCTGACGCGCACGCGCACCCCCCGCCGCCCGCGCTGGCCGAGCTGGCCGAGCTGTTCTCGGGCGACGATGACCGGGCCGCCGCCGCCACGCTGCGCGTGACCGCCGCCGACCAGCCGGCCCTGAGCGCTGCGCTGGCCGGCCCCGACCCGGAGCGCCGCTGGTGGGCGGTGTGCGCGCTGGCGCATCTGCCCGGCGCAGAAGCCACCACCGCCCTCATGGCCGTGGCCGGCGACGCCGACCCGCATGTGCGCGCCGTGGCCCTGTACAGCCTGGGCCAACGCGACACGGCCGAAGTCATCACGCCGCTCCTCTTCGCCCTGGACGACGACAGCGACTACATTGCCCGCCTCGCCACCGAAGCCTTGGTGCAGGTGAGCCAGCCCGCCGTGGAGCCGCTGCTGCGCACGCTCACCCACGACGTGCAGCCGCGGGTGCGCGCCAACGCCGCCCGCGCCCTGGCCCTCCTCGCCGACCCCGCCGCCATCCCCGCGCTCTTCAAAGCCCTCTCCGACGACTCGCTCCTCGTCCAGCACTGGGCCGAAGAGGGCCTGGAAAAAATGGGCGTCGGGCAGGTGTACTTCAAGCCGTAGGGCAAGTTGCAGGTGAGTGGCTGGTGGCTAGTTGGTAGCGAGCGCTGGGGCGTTTATTAAAACGCCCCTACGCGAGGCCGCGTGAAGGCGGTCGGTTGGGTGACGGCAGACGTCTGGCGCGATGTGGGTGCAGGGCGGCGTCTTGTTGGTAGCGAGCGCCGGG
>JAYUUW010000063.1:0-1697 GCA_043754665.1 Anaerolineales bacterium
ACCAGCCCCCGGCCGATGATGGATTGGTTGGTGATGACGACGATGGGCCAGCCGGCCCGCGTGGCCCGCGCCACCGCTGCCAGCGCGCCCGGAATAAACTCGACTTCGGCGATGCTTTTGACGTAATCGGCGCGGTTGACATTGAGGACCCCGTCGCGGTCGAGGAAAATCGCAGGGCGGCGAGGCGGTTCAGGGGACACAGGGGGCGATTATAGCATGCAGACCAGGCCCAACGCGCGCACGCACCAGGAATCGGCATTCGGATGAAGGTTCTCGTCACCGGCGGGGCCGGGTTTATCGGCTCCCACACAGTTGACCTGCTTTTGGCCCGCGGCCACGCGGTGCGCGTGCTCGACGCGCTCCTGCCGCCGGTGCATCACGCCCAGCAGGTGCCGCCCTACGTGCCGGGCGAGGTCGAATTGCAAGTGGGCGATGTGCGCGACCGGGCCGCCTGGGAACGGGCACTGGCCGGCGTGGACGCCGTGTTCCACCTGGCCGCCTACCAAGACTACCTGCCCGACTTCTCCAAATTCTTTCACGTCAACGCCGCCGGCACCGCGCTGCTGTACGAGGTGGCGGTGGAGCGGAAGCTGCCGCTGCAAAAGATCGTCATCGCCTCGTCGCAGGCGGTGTACGGCGAGGGCCGCTACCAGTGCGCGCAGGACGGCGTGGTCTACCCCGGCCCGCGCAGTGAGGCCCAACTGCACACCAAGGACTGGGACCCGCGCTGCCCGCTGTGCGGCGGCCCGCTGACCAGCGCCTTCACGCCCGAGACGGCCGTCATCAACCCGCACAACTCCTACGCCATGAGCAAGTATGCCGAGGAGATGCTGGCGCTCAACCTGGGCCAGCGTTACGGCCTGCCCACGGCCGCGCTGCGCTATAGCATTGTGCAGGGCGCGCGCCAGTCGTACCGCAACGCCTATTCCGGCGCGATGCGGATTTTTGTGATGCAGGCGCTGGCCCGCCAGCCGCTAACCGTGTACGAAGACGGCCGGCAACTGCGCGACTTTGTGTACGTGGGCGACGTGGCCCGCGCCAACCTGCTGGTGTTTGAAGACCCGCGCGCCGATTATCAGGCCTACAACGTAGGCAGCGGCCAGGCCGGCACGGTGCTGGCCTTTGCCGAGTGCGTGGCCGAGCGCACCCGCACCGGCAGCCGCCCGCAGGCCAGCGGCGAGTACCGCTTCGGCGACACGCGCCACATCGTCTCAGACACCAGCAAGCTGCGGGCGCTGGGCTGGGAGCCGCAGGGCACGCTGGCCGGCAACGTGGACGAGTACCTGGCCTGGGCCGAACCGCAAGCCGATTTTCGCAACTATGCCGATGAAGCCCGCGCCCACATGGTGCGGGTGGGCACCGTGCGCAGCTAGTGAGGGAGCGCTCATGCTCATTGCGCGCGCACCCGTCCGCATCTCCTTCGCCGGGGGCGGCACCGACCTGCCGGCCTTCTTTCAGCGCTACGGCGGCGCGGTCGTCAGCGCCACGCTCGACAAGTACGTCTACGTCATCCTGACGGTGCACGGCGGCGAGGGGCTGCAAATCCTCTCGTCGGACTACCGCACCTTCTACCGCCACACCCCCGGCCAGGCCTTGCTGTGGGAGGGCGACCTCAACCTGCCGCGCGCCATCCTGCACGAGTTCGGCATCCACAACGGCGTGTCCATGTTCCTGGCCTCCGAAGTGCCGCCGGGCAC
>JAYUUW010000064.1:0-1743 GCA_043754665.1 Anaerolineales bacterium
TTGGGCAGGCCGGTATGAACGAGCACGCCCTCCGGCAGGAGCAACGTGTTGGGGCCGTGGGCGGGGGTGCGGGCGCGATAGGTGAGCGGGTTGGTCACAAAGCCGCCTAGCGAACGCAGCGCGACGAGGCTGCGCGACTCCTGCGCGAAGCCGAGCGTGCCGGCAGCGTTGAGCAGCGGGTTGGCGAGCGTCAGGCCGTGCTTATGGTGCGGGGCGAGATCAACCATGACGGGCATAGGGTTTGACCCACGCGAGGAACGGATCGGCGACCACGGCTTCGCCCGGCCAGTGGCGGTGGAAGGATTCTTCCGCCAGCAGCACCTCGGCCACGGTGAGGGGGCGGCCGGCGGCCTCCGAGCGGCGGCGCACGAACAGCGGCGTTTGGGTGGCGTGGCACTGCGCGGCGGCGGTCTTCTTATCCAGGTAGCCGGACACATCCACAACCACATCGGCCGGGTCGGCGGCGTTCGCCAGGCGCGGGTACGGGTGCGCGGCGTAAGCGGCCGCGAAGCTGTAGACCACCGGCGCGGCGGCCCCCAGCGAGGCGGCGGCGATGAGCACGCTGCTGTGCACCAACTGGTGGGCCGGGTGGCCGTACTCGCCGTTGGAGCCGTGCGTCAGCACCACCTGGGCCTGCACCTGCTTGACGCTGGTGGCGATCTGGCCGCTGAGCATGGTGGGGTCGTGGGCTGGAGCAAACAGCGCATCGCCGGGGCCGATGGTGGGGTCCACATAGCCCAGGAACGACAGGCTGCGCCCGCCCAGCTTGCCGACGGCGCAGACCAATTCGGCCTCGCGCCGGTCGCCGAGCTGTTCCCGTGTGCCCAGCGGCGGCTCGCCCAACTCGCCGCCTTCGCCGCGCGTCAGGCAGACCACGTGCACCTCGACTTTTTGGGCCGCCAGCAAGGCCAGTGTGCCGCCGGTGAGGATAGTTTCGTCGTCGGGGTGGGCGATGACGCACAGGACGCTGGGCATGATGTGAGGCGGGTGGCTCAGTAGGTGAAGACCGGCCCATCGACACAGGCCAGCTTGCGGTGGGGGGGCTGGGCCAAATCGACCCAGCAGGCCTGGCACGCGCCCGTGCCGCACGGCAGCGGCGGGGTCACCAGCGCCTGCACGTACTCGGGGCCGCGCTGCGGGGCCAGGGCGCGAATGTGCTGGGCGCGGGTGCGCGGGTCGGCCACATCCAGCGCCACCAGGTCGGCCCACAGCGCCAGCTCGGCCGTAAGCGGCCCGCGGTGGATCTCCACGTCGCTCGGCAGCAGTTCGGCGCTGCGCGGTGTGAGCGCGGTGACAGCCAGCCCGGCCTCCAGCGCGGCCTCGATCAGCGGCAGCAGCCGTTCGAGCGCGGCGGCGATGACCAGCAGGTGCCCGCCGCGCACCGGCAGGCGAAAGCCGCGCCCCACCGGCCCGAGCAGGTCGAGCGTGTCGCCGGGGGCCAGGCGGGCGTAGGGATGCCCCAGCGGCAAGTAAAACTGCGCGCCGGTGGTTGGAGTGCGGTGCATGAACAGCGGCACGCGCAGAAACGGCTGGGCGGGCAGGGTGGACCAGGCCAGGCAGGCTTGCCCCGGCTGCGCGCCGGTGTCTGGCCCGGCGCAGCTTACGCGCACTGCGCTGCCAATGGCGGCGACTTCAACAACGGCTAGCTCAAATTGGCGCACGGCGCGGATACTAGCACAGAAAATGGGAGGTGAGAGGTGAGAGGTGGGAAGTTGGAGGTCAGAAGTCGGAGGTCGGAAAGCG
>JAYUUW010000065.1:0-1548 GCA_043754665.1 Anaerolineales bacterium
TTAATCTGAAGCTGGATGCGTTTCATGGCGATTGGAACTACCGTATCTTGCCCCAGCGCAAGAAAAAGTAGTCAGGTTATTGCGACACGGCTCCTTAGCTCAGGAGCCGCTTACTGGCCGGGCTGCGCCGGCGGCTCGGTGGGCGGGGTCGCCGGGGCGGCCTCGCCGTGCGCGCGGCGGTGCCACGCTTCAAACGCGGGCGGCACCGGGTGCTGCTCGCCGCCCCAGCCCATGCCGGGGCCGCCCGGCCCGCCACCCCAGCGGCCGTAGCCGCCGCCCCAGCTCCAGCGCTGATGCCCGAAGAGCAAGCGCATGAGGCCGAAGAACAAGAACAGGCCGAACAGCGGCACCAGGCAGCTCAAGAAGCCAAAGCCGCCGCCCATGCCCCAGCCCATGTGGCCCCGGCCGAAGAACGGCCCGCCGTGGAAGAAGTACATCTCCGGGCCGCGCCCGCCGTCGCCCTGGGGCACGACCACCTGCCCGCTGGCGATCGCGCCCTGCACGACGCCGGCCCGATAGGCCATAGCGCCCACGCCGACCGCCCCCGCGACTAACAGCAAAACGACCAAAATACCGATCAAAACGCGCCTAGTCATGTCAATCTCCTTTAGTGGCTGGCAAGTTACTCATGACTAGGAGTATGCCCGGAGATTGTGGGGCAATTATGAAGCGGTGGTGGAGGGACTGGGGGGTTCGGCCTGGGCCAGCCGGATGGCGTAATCGGCCACGGCGCCAGGGATATCGATGCCGGTGGCGGGGGCCGAGGTGTGAAACTCCATGGTGTGATTGACTTCGTTGACCAGGAAGCCCCGGTCGGGGTCTTCGAGCACGTCGATGGCGAGCACGCCGCCGCCCACGGCCTGGGCCGCCGCCAGGCAGATGGCGTTCAGGTCGGGCGTGACCGGGCAGTTGGAGCCGGCCGCGCCGCGCGCGGTGTTGGTGATCCAGTGTTTGCTGGAGCGGTAGCTGGCGGCGATGGTCTGGCCGCCGACGACGTAGGCGCGGATGTCGCGGCCGGGCTTGCGGATGTATTCCTGCAAGTAGTAGATCTGGTGGTAATAGCTGCCGAGTACCTCGCGGTGTTCGAGGATGCCCTCGGCGGCTTCGCGGTCGTTAAGCTTGGTGACCAGCCGGCCCCACGAGCCGACGACCGGCTTGAGGACGACGGGGTAGCCCATTTCCTCAATCGCGGCGAGCGCGGCTTCGGGGGTGAAGGCCACACGCACGTTGGGCTGCGGCACGCCGGCGGCTTGCAGCACGGCGGAGGTGATGAGCTTGTCGCCGCAGGTGGCGGCCACGGCGGCGCTGTTGATGGTGGGCACGCCGAAGCTGTTGAGCACATGGGTGGCGTACAGGCCGCGCCCGTAGCTGATGCTGCGCTCGAGCACGACGGCGTACTGCCGCCAGTGCTCCGGCTGGCTGAGGTTGAAGGTCAGCGTGCGGTCGTCAATGCGGTCATAGGCGACGCCGCGCTTGTCGAAGGCTTCGAACAGCCATTTTTCCTCCACGCGCACGCGGGAGAGTAAGATGCCGAGTTTTAACACGTCT
>JAYUUW010000066.1:0-4024 GCA_043754665.1 Anaerolineales bacterium
GTCGAGCGTCACGTCTTTTTCAATTAGGCCGCCGCCGGTGTCGCCCACCTCCACCGCGCCGGCGTTGGCCGACCACCAGCCATTGCCGGGGCTGAGCACCACCACCGGCCAGTCAGCGGGATCGGCAGCGGGGGCGGGGTTCGCCGCCGGGCCGGGGGCCGCGTGGCTGGCTGGCAAGCCAACCGCCGCCGCCAGCACTGCTGCGCCCGGCCGGCCCACCAGCCACCACAAGCCGGCCACCATCGCCACGATAAACCCTGTTCGCAGTCGCATCGTCACTCCTCCGGGCGTTTGCCCAGTGGGGAGGGATGCAAGGAGTATGCCTGGGAGAGGCAGAGATAAGAGAAAGAGACGCTACGCGAGAAAGAGCGGGGACGGATAGTGGCGAAGAGGCTGTTGAGACTTAAGTTGTGAGTGTTTGTGGGATACCTCGCCAATTCGGGCCGCCCAACGAACACAATGTCACCCCGAGCGCGAATCCAATCGTTGGCTGTTACCAGTCGTATGGCGCGCGAGGGGTCTCACCTTGGCAGCATCGGAAGACAGCAACCTATGGCGATACACTCGCTGTTGGTTCGGTCTTGCGAGGCTGGCACTTTTCTTTTATGCTAGCAGGCATGAAGCGCGTGGTCTCAAAGCGGGGACAGGTTGTTATTCCAGCGGCCATTCGCCGGCGGCATCACATCGGCGTGGGAGACGTGCTGGTGTGGATTGACGACGGCGAGACGCTGCGCGTTGTCCCCATTCCCGCCGACCCGGTGGCCACCCTGCATGGGCGGGCGCGGGGAGAGCGGCTGACCGAGCGGTTATTGGCCGACCGCGCCGCCGAACGCCTTAAGCCCTAATCACTTCTAAATCCGATAGATCCTTAAAGCGCGCCTGCATGACCGCCAGCGCCTGCGGGTTGTTGTCGATGAGGATAAAGCGCCGGCCGAGGGCGTGCGCCGCCGCGCCGGTGGTGCCGCTGCCGGCGAAGAAGTCGAGCACGGTGCCGCCGGGCCGGCTGCTGGCCGCCACGATGCGCTTGAGGATGTTCACTGGCTTCTGAGTGGGGTAGCCGGTCTTCTCTTTGCCCGTGGGGCTGACGATGGTGTGCCACCACACATCGGTCGGCAGTTTGCCGCGCGCCGCCTTCTCCGGCCCGACCAGCCCCGGCGCCATGTAGGGGATGCGGTCGATGTCGTCCACGTTGAACACATAGTTGGCCGGGTCTTGCACATACACCAGAATGTTGTCGTGCTTGGCCGGCCAGCGCTTGCGCGTGCGCGCCCCGTAGTCGTAGGCCCAAATGATCTCGTTCAGAAAACTCTCCCGCCCAAATAGCCGGTCGAGCAGCACCTTGCAGTAATGCACCTCGCGGTAGTCGATGTGGAAATAGAGCGTGCCGTCGGCGGCCAGCACGCGCCGCGCCTCCTCCAGCCGGGGCAATAAAAAGCTCTCGTAGTCCTCAAAACTGTCGGCGTAGGCCTGCTCGCCCAGGCGGGTGGTGGTGTAGCGCTGCCCCGCGAAGCCGGTGCGGTCGCCGGCCTCGCCCTCGGCGGCGCGCTCGGTCTTCAGTTGGGTGCGCGTCTGTTTACGGCCGGTGTTGAACGGCGGGTCGATGTAGATCAAATCGGCGCTGCCGGCGGGCAGGCTTTGCAAAATCGGCAGGTTGTCGCCCAGATAGATTTTGTTCATGCGCGCCCGGCCAGCGTCGCCAGCCGCGCCACGGCGCGCTCGAGCGTCTCGCGGCGCTTGCAGAAGGCGAAGCGCGCCCAGGTGCGACCGAGGGCCTTGTGCTCGTCCGAGTAAAAGGCGGTGGGCGGGATGGCGGCCACGCCGACTGCGGTGGTCAGCCAGCGGCAGAAGGTCACATCGTCGGTGTGGCCGAGCGGGGTGATGTCGGCCATGATGAAGTAGGTGCCCTGCGGCACGCTCACGCGCAGGCCGGTGGCGGTCAGCGCCTGCACCAAGTAGTCGCGGCGCGCCTGGTAGTCGGCGGCCAGCGCTTGATAGTAGCTGTCCTCCAGCGCCAGTGCGGCGGCGGCGGCGGCCTGCATGGGGGTGCTGGTGGCAAAGGTAATGAACTGGTGCGCCTGCCGCACGGCCCTGGTCAGGTCGGGGCGGGCCAGCGCCCAGCCGATCTTCCAGCCGGTGAAGCCAAAGGTCTTGCCCTGGCTGCCAACAATCAGGCTGCGGTCGGCCATGCCGGGCTGCGCCGCCAGCCGCTGGTGCTTCACGCCGTCGTAGACCAGATGCTCATAGGCCTCGTCGCACAGCGCCAGCACGTCCCACTGCACGCACAACGCCGCGATCTGCGCCAGCTCCGCGCCTGAAAAGACTTTGCCCGTCGGGTTGTGCGGCGTGTTGAGGATCAGCATGCGCGTGCGGTTGTTGAAGGCCGCCGCGAGTTCGGCCGGGTCGAAGTGCCATTCGGGCCGCTCGGCGGTGGGGGCGCGCAGCGGCACGTAGCGCGGCACGCCGCCGGCCATGAGCACCTGCGGCACATAGCAATCGTAGAACGGCTCGAAGATGATGACCTCGTCGCCGGGGTTGACCAGGCCCAGCACGGCCGCGCACAACACCTCGGTGGCCCCGCTGGCTACGGTCACTTCGGTCTCAGGGTCAAAGGCCTGGCCGTGAAAGTGCTGGCTGTGCTCAGCCACGGCACGGCGCAGGGCCGGCTGGCCCATGCTGACGGCGTATTGGTTCTCGCCGGCGCGAATGGCGGCGATGGCGACTTCTTTGACCGCCTCCGGCCCGTCGAAGTCGGGGAAGCCCTGGCCCAAGTTGATGGCCTTGTGCTCCAGGGCCAAGCGCGACATCTCCGCGAAGATGCTGGTGCCAAACGTTGATACCCGGTCCGCTGACTGATACGGCATGATGTGTGCGTGCTCCGCAAAGGTATCGCTTGGTCTGGGACGTCTGCTCTGGAGTTGCCCAGGACTCTCAAAGTGACGCTTCGCGCCTCACCCGCCCAAAGGAAACGCCGGGCCCGGCGACCTGAGGCGGGGTTCGGAGTGACATGGTTTTACAGTGATGGCTGCGGCCGGTGTTTGTCTGCGCCATCCCAACTCTGACCGAATTGTAGTATAACCCGGCCTCAATGTCGCTATGCGCCGCCTGACCTCAGTTCAAATCACGCTGCTGGGCTTGCTGGCGGCCGGAGGCTGCGCCGCCTTTGCGGTGTTCGCGCTGCTGGTCGGCGCGGCGGCGCTCAACCCCTCGCCGCAGGTGGTGGCTGTGCTGGGCGTGCCCACCCTCACGGCCAGCTTCACGCCGCCGCCGGCCACCGCCACGCCGACCGTGACGGAAACGCCCACGCCAACTCAAACGCCGTCGCCCACGCTGACGCCGACCCCCAGCCCCACACCGACGCCCACGCCCACCGAGACCCCCACACCGACCGACACGCCGACGCCGGTGCCGACCAACACACCCACGCCCACCATCACGCCGACGCCGCTATGGGCCACGGTGCCGCCGGTGCCCTGGCTGACCGCCACGCCGCTGCCGGCCGACGCGCGGCAGCCGCCCACTCTGGCCGACTTTTGGGACGGCCGCGCCAGTTGGCAGTTGGAGGTGTTTGATGTGGGCCTGCCGCTGGGTGAGTCGGACACGCTGATCGGCCCGGACGGGCAGTTGTGGTCGTACCTGCACGCCAGCACGGCCTCGCGCGGCATCCGCGATCAGTGGGGGGCGGAGGTGCCGTTCCCCGGCTGCGTGACGCTGTGGCAGAGCGGCGACCGGGGCCAGAGCTTTCACCTATTCGCGCCCAACTGCCTGATCGCCTGCCGCACGTCGCCCTGCGGCGCGGTGCTGGATGACATCGACCAGCAGCAGTATCCGCGCGTGGCCCGCGCCGCCGACGGCACCTGGTTGATGGTGTACGAATGGCGCGCCCAAATCTACCTGCGCCGCTCGACCGACGGCCTGAACTGGGGCCGCTCGCGCCGCGTGCCGGGCACGGGCGTGTGGTTCGACACCACCACCAGCGGCTACGCGCCGTGCGGGGGCTACTACCGCGTGGGCGCGCACCCGTTCG
>JAYUUW010000067.1:0-5950 GCA_043754665.1 Anaerolineales bacterium
ACCACTTCGGCCAGTTTGGCGGCCCGCTCGGCCGCGCGCGTATCGGCTGCGCCCTCGCTGGTCTCGAACAGCCCCATCTGCCGCGCCGGCGTTTGCAGCCCGGCCACGCCGATACCGATCAGCCGCACCGGCTTGCCCTTGGCCCACGCCGCCTGGAACAGCGCCCAGCCCGCCTCGAACAGGTCGCCCTCCAGGTCGCTCGGCTGCGGCAGTGTGGATTGGCGGGTTATGGTTTCAAACGGCGGCCAGCGCAGCTTGAGCTTCACCGTGCGCGCCACCAGCCCCTGCGCCCGCAGGTTGCCGGCCACCTGGTCGGTCAGCTCCAGCAGTGTGCGGCGCAGCGTCGCCAGGTCGCTGACGTCGCGCGTGAAGGTCGTCTCTTTCGAGATCGACTTGGTCTCGCGCTCGCTCTCGACTGGCCGATCGTCCTGCCCGCGGGCGTGGCGCGCCAGGTCTAGCCCAACTGCGCCCAACCGCCGTTCCAGGTCGGCCTCGGGCCACGCCGCAATGTCGCCGATGGTGCGCATCCCTAGTTCAGCCAGCCGCGCCCGCGTCTTCGGCCCCGCTCCCCACAGCATGTCCATGGGCAGCGGCGCGAGGAAGGCGGCCTCTTGCCCCGGCGGCACCACGATCAGCCCGTGCGGCTTGCCCACGTTGGTGGCGATTTTGGCGACCAGTTTGTTGGTCGCCACCCCGAACGATGACGGCAAGTGCGTCTGGTCGCGCACGCGGGCTTGCAGCTCGGCCGCCAGCGCCCCGCCGCTGCGCGCGTCGCCGGTGAAGTCGAGAAACGCTTCGTCGATAGAGATTTGCTCCATCAGCGGTGTCTCGGCCGCGAAGAGCGCCATGACCTGGCGCGAGTATTGGCCGTAGGTGTGGTGGCGGCCGGGCAGCAGCTTCAGGTGCGGGCACAGCCGCAGCGCCTGGGCCGTGGGCAGCGCCGACCGTACGCCGAACTTGCGCGCCGCATACGAGGCCGTGGCGATCACGCCGCGCGCGTCGGCCCCGCCGCCCACGGCGAACGCGGTGCCGGCCAGCGTGGGGTCGAGCAGTTCTTCCACCGAGCAGAAGAACGCATCGAGGTCAACGTGCAGGATGACGCGGGCGAGGGGGGCAGCAGATGGTGGCATAGTGTGAAGGTAAGCGGCGCTGCGCCGCTCACGAACTGCCTGTAGCATGCCAATGAACCCGCGCCGTGTCAACCGCCAGCCCCGCCTCCTGAATCACTCGGCCATCTGAATTGCGTCTTCCCCCGCTACTTACTTTTTCTATTTCTCTTTTCTCTCGCCGCCCACATTAGAGTTTGACAACGCCCGGCCTTTTTTCGGCGGCGCCGGCCAACTGCCAATTGACATCCAAAACGTTCCATGCCATAATTTTGACATCATCACCCCACATTCGGTGTGGGGCATCTATTCAGACCTGAACAGGTCGAGCGCTATCCTTTAGAAAGGAGGAGGTGGTGTCTATATGAGTATGTCTGGTCGTTCTAGCGCCGGGACACCCCTCCCCAAGTAAGTTCTGGGATCTGTGTCCCGGCGCAACAAGAGGCCGTCCTGCAAAGGGCGGCCTTTTGCTTTAAGTTGGCTGGGCGCAGGGGCGAGGCGGTCGGGGGCGAGGCGGTCGGGGTTGAGGGGAAGGGCACGGGACCAAATCAATCCGAGTTGCAGATTCCTCACCGGCCCGAGGGGAGCGTTAGGTCCAACGACCTGGAGGCGGGGTTGTTCAGAAACTTGGCTGCATCGCAACTGGCCGAGATTTCTCACCCCCCACAAGGTTGTGATAGGTACGATGCCCTGAGGGGGCTTCGAAATGACAAGTCGGGCGGTTAGTGGAGCCGAGGCGGTTGGGGGAACTGAGGACGAAGGGGTCGCGCTGATCCGCGGCCCTAGCCGAAGACGGTGCCGAGGCCACGTGCCGTGCGCACCGGCTCGCCGTGGGGGTCTACGCGCTTGGGGGTGGCGGTGGCCTCGGCCAGCGGTGTGTCGATGATGGTTTGGCCGCGCACGCCCACCATGCGGCCCCAGCCGCCCGCCAGCGCCAGCCGCAGCGCCGCCGCCCCAAAGCGCGTCGCCAGCCAGCGGTCAAACGGGCTGGGCGCGCCGCCCCGCTGCACATGCCCCAGCACCGTCGTGCGCGTCTCTTTGCCCGTCAACCGCTGAATCACCTCGCCCACCTGCGCCGCAATCCCGCCCAGCCGCGCCACCGTCATGTCGTCGGCCAGCGTGCGGAAGCTCTGCGCCCCGCCCACCGCCCGCGCTCCCTCTGACACGGCCACCAGGCTAAAGCGCCGGCCGTCCGCCTCGCGCTCGCGGATCTTGGCGCACACCACCTCCAGGTCAAACGGGATTTCGGGAATCAGGATCACATCGGCGTCGCCGGCCACGCCCGCGTGCAGGGCGATAAAGCCGGCATCGCGGCCCATCAGTTCCAGCAGCATCACGCGGTGGTGGCTCTCGCCGGTCGTTTGCAGCCGGTCGAACGCCTCAGTGGCGATGCCCAGGGCGGTGTCGAACCCAAAGGTTACATCGGTGCCCTCCAGGTCGTTGTCAATCGTCTTGGGCACGCCCACAATCGGCAGGCCAAAGCGCAGCCCCAGCTCGGTGGCAATGCGCAGCGAGCCGTCGCCGCCCACCACGATCAGGCCGTCCAGCCCCAGCCGCTCGAAGCCCGTGACCACCTCGGCCGAGATGTCGTCGATCACCTCCTCGCCGTCGCGCGTCACCCGCCGCGCAAACGGGTTGCCGCGGTTGGCCGTGCCCAGGATCGTGCCGCCGCGCCCGATCAGCCCGCGCACGGCCGCCGGGGTGAGCAGGCGGGTGCGGTCGGGCAGCACCAGGCCGTCATAGCCATCTTCAATGCCGATGATCTCGGCGCTGTGTTCCTGGGCGGCGGTCTTGACCACCGCCCGCAGCACGGCGTTGAGGCCGGGGGCGTCGCCGCCGCCGGTGAGGATGCCGAGACGTTTCATAGTGGCCTCTAGACCTGGCTAGGCGCGTGCGCCGCGCGGGTTAAGCTCAGTTGCCGGGCGATGATACCGCATAAAAGAAAGGCCCTCACGCGGAGGGCCTTTCGGTGGGCGTTACCCGGCTGGTTAGGGCGCCGTCACTACGAGATCGTCGTAGTGAATTTCGGCCGGCGCGTCGTCGCCGGTCCAGGCGAACAGGCCGATGTCGCCGCTGGTGTAGGTATCGTCGCTGGCCGAGGCGATCTGGTCGCCGTCCAAGAACAGGGCGATGTCGCCGTTGGCGCAGTCCATGCCGAGGCGGTAGGAGGCGGCGTTGGCGTCCACCTCGGTGGTGCCTTCGTCTAAGATCACATCCTCACCGTCCTGGTACAGGCGGATGGTGTAGTCGCCGTTGGCGGTGATGCCGACATAGTAGAAGTCGCTGGTGGCGTTTTGGAAGTGGCACATCAGGCCGAAGACTGTGTCGCCGGTGTCGCCGGGGTTCTCGGCCGTCACTTCCAGGTGGATGTCGTCGAAGTTTTCGTCGGGGTTACACCACACAAACCATTCCGTGTCGGTCACCTCAAACACGTATTTGCCGCCGCTGTATTTCAAGGCGCTGGTGCTGTCGCTGTCGACACACCAGCCGCTCTCGTCGTTCGAGAAGTTTTCGCGGTAGAGGGCGGCCGGTTCCGCCGTCCCCCCACTGCCCGTGCCGCTGCCGCAGGCCAGCCCGGCCAGGGTCAACAGCGCGAACGGCACGGCGGCCAAAAATTTATTCATAGCATTCTCCTTGGATATAGCGCCTGCAACGGTCCGTGGGTGAGTAACTTTCTAAAAAGGGCACGCGGATTTTGCCATACTCTTGGCTTAGGGGCAAGCCGGACTCTTGTCCCGCTCCGGCGGCCGTTACGCCCGCGGTTCCAACACCGCCTCCGGCACTTCCACGGTGTGGGCGTCGCGGCGCGGGGCAAACACCCACACCAGCGGCAGTGACAGCACAATCAGCCCCAGGCTTACCTGGAAGGGCAGGGCGGGCGCGGCCTCATACAGTTCGCCCGCCAGCAGCGGGCCGAGCACGGTCGCGGCCGCCGCCACGGTCTCGGTGAGGCCAAACGCCAGCCCGGTCTCGGCTGGGCCCACCACCCGGCCCACCTGCGCCGCGCCCATGTTGTGGGCCAGGTACCACCCGGCGCGCAGGAAGTAGACGACAAAGAGCCAGCTTTGGGTGGTGACCAGCAGCAGCAGGAGCAGCGACAAGGCCATGCTGGCCTGGGCCAGCATAAAGGCCCGGCGCGGCAGGCGCTGGCCCAGCACCAGGTTGAACGCCACCGTGCCGAGCGAATTGGCCGAGCCGAGCAGGGCCACCAGGCCCACATCAAAGCCGCGCACCTCGGCGATGAAGTTGGGCATGAACGGCAGACCGACCTGCATGGCGAACATGGCCACAAACATCAGCGCCAAGAAGCCCAGGAAGCGCCGGTTGCGCAGCAGCGCGCCGTAGCGGCTTTGCCCAGTGGTGGGGGCCTCGCGCGGCTGGGGGCGCAATAACAGCAGCACCAGCGTCGACACGGCGAAGGCCACCGTGGCCGCGCCGAAGACCATGCGCAGTTCGGTCAAGCGGGCGATTAGCCCGCCCAGCGCCGGCGAGATAATCGTGCCGGCCCAGAACGAGGCCGAGGTGAACGTCAGGGCGCGCTGCATGCTCTGGGTGCCGCGCGCCGCCGCCGCGTACGCGTACAGCGGCGCGACGATGAAGCCGGTGAAGCTGTAGAGTACCAGCGCCGGGGTGAAGATCCGCAGGTCGCGCGCCAGGAACATGATCGCGCCCGACACCAGCGCCGTGATCCACCCGGCCAGCAGCAGCGGCTTGCGGCCGAAGCGGTCGGCCAGCATGCCGGCCGGAATGTGCGCCAGCCCCGCCGCCAGCGCCGCCGCCGCCAAAATGCGCCCAATGGCCACCGGGTCGGCCCCCAGCTCGCGCAGATAGAGCGACTGGATGTAAATGAACATCCCTTCGCCCAGGCCCCAGGTGAAGAGGGCCAAGGCCAACAGGCGAATGTCGCGCGTCATGGGCGGGCCGGCGCCGGGGTGCCTGTCCTAGCCGTGTTGGGGTGGGCGCGGACGAAGGCGAGGGCCCGCTCAAACACGACGGCGCTTTCCACCTCTTCCGGCAGGATGTGGCCGCTGCGGTCGAGCCACAGCAGCTCCTTCTGCGCGCTGCCGAGGTGGGCGTAGATGTAGTCGGCGTTGGCGTCGGGCACGCTGGCGTCGGCGTGCGAGTGGATGATGAGCGCCGGGGCGGTCACCTGGGGCAGGCTGGCCGACATTTCCGCCAGCAGGGCGGCCAGTTGAGGAATGGCGCGCACGGGATACTGCGGGTAGCCCAAGTGGCCGGGGTCGCCCGTCGGGCTGGGCACACCCTTGGGCAAGAAGGGCATCAGGTAACTGAGGGCGCGACCATAGCGGGCACGCCAGCCCATGGCCTCCAGCCGAGGGCGGCTGGGCGCGGCCATACTCACGACGCCCGCTACCGGCTGGTGGGCCGCCAGGTAGAGCGCCAGCGTGCCGCCCATGGACAGGCCCATGACGAAGATGGTCGCACACTGGTCGCGCAGCAGGTGGTAGCCGTCGAGGGCCGAGGCGTACCAATCGCGCCAGTGCGAGCGGAACATATCCTGCGGCTGGGTGGCGTGGTGGGCCAGGCGCGGGCCGAGCACGGTGCAGCCCGCCCCGGCCAGCGCCTCGCCCAACGGCCGCACCTCGCGCGGCGTGCCGGTAAAGCCATGCAGCAGCAGCGCTGCCTACTGCGCCGCCGCGGCGATAGAAGGGCTCGGCCCCCGGCATGAGCATGCGCACCTACCCGGCGAGGACCTGGAGGTCGTGCGACAGGCGGCCCAGGCTCTCGGCCCCGCCGGCCGTGACCACCACATTGTCCTCGATGCGCACGCCGCCCTTGCCCGGCAGGTAGATGCCCGGCTCAATGGTGTAGGTCATGCCCGG
>JAYUUW010000068.1:0-7574 GCA_043754665.1 Anaerolineales bacterium
CTAAAGGGAAAACCTGGAACTAGAGCGGCTTCCTATTTGACGTATGCTGTCGCCCAACTGTTGGCATTACCGCACCCTCGCGTAGGGGCGTACGCCTGCCCCGGATGATTTTGCCGGGGAATGTACGCCCGCGCTCGCTACCAATCGAACGCTGTACATTCACCCGAAACGCGCTCATGCTTACACACGGAGCTGCTACAGTCAGGCCCAATCAGACATCAGCAATCAAAAATCAGAAATCCGAAATCACAAATGCAGTTTGTTTTCGCCCAAGAAGAACCGCTGGACGACGAGGAAGAGCACCAGCGTGGGCGCGGTCATGACGACCGCGCCGGCCAGCAGCAGCGGCCAGTTGATGCGGTCCATCTGTTTGAGTTGCTGCAGGCCGATGGGCAGCGTGTACAGGTCGGGCGACTTGAGAAACAGGAGCGGGTTGATGAAGTCGCTCCAGTACATGAGGAAGGTCAGGATGCCGACGGCCACGATGGTGGCGCGCGACAGCGGCAGCGCCAGCCGCCACCAGACCGTCAGCACCCCCGCGCCGTCGAGTTGGGCGCTCTCGAACAGTTCGGCCGGCAGGCGGCGGTAGGTCCAGTAGTACAGCAGCACAAACAGCGGGCTAGAACCCATGAGGGCCGGGGCCAGCAGCGCGCCGTACGTGTCAATCAGTCCCAGCCAGGTGAAGAGCACAAAGCGCGGCAGCCACAGCGCTCCAGCCGGCACCAGCAGCAGCGCCAGGCACAGCAGCACCAGCCGTGCCTGCCAGCGCGGGCGGGCCAGCGCCATGGCCAGCCCGGCGGCCGAGGCGGTGAGCCCAGTGAGCACCACCGCCAGCGAGGCCACCACCAGCGAGTTAAGCGCGTAGCGGCCCAGCGGAATAATCTTGAAGACTTCGAGATAGTTGCTCCAGGCCGGCGGGTTGGGCAGCCACTCGATGGTGCGCGGCGGCGGCAGGCCGGGCGTGCGCAGCGAGGCCGACACGATCCAGGCCAGCGGCACCAGGAACACAAAAGCCACGGCCAGCGCGGCGGCGTGGCGGGCCAGCGTGGCGCTCAGGCGGCTCAATTTATGCGGCATCGGCCCGCGTCAAGCGGCGCGCCACGGCGTAGAAGGCCAGCACCAGCGCGAAGCTGCACGCGAACATCACCACCAGGATGGCCGCGCCCATGCCGAAGCGCAGGTTGGCAAACGTCTCTTCAAACGACAGCAGCGGCAGGAACAGCGTGGCGTGATACGGGTCGCCGCGCGTCATCAGCAGCGACGGCGTGAAGGTGTACTGGAACGACCAGATCAGGTCGCGCACGGTCAGCAGCACCAGCCACGGCGCGAGTAGCGGCAGCGTGACGTAGCGAAAATACGCGAACGGCCCCGCGCCGTCGACGGTGGCGGCGTCGGCATATTCCGTCGGGATGGTTTGCAGCCCGGCCAGCAGCACCACAAAGCCCTCGCCGATTTGAAACAGCGACATGAACACGAACACCAGCTTGGCGCTTTCGGCCTCGGCCAGCCAGGCGGGCTGCGGCAGGCCCAGCGCCGCCAGGATCAGGTTGAGGGGGCCATACAGCGGGTTGAAGACCCACAGCCAGATCAGGGCATAGGCCACATCGGGGATGACGGTGGGCAGGTAGACCGCGGCGCGGTAGAACCCCACCCCGCGCCCCGGCCGGCGCAGCAGCAGCGCCAGCCCCAACGCGCCCAGCACCCGCAGCGGCACGGCCAACAGGGTGAAATACAGCGAGTTGGTGACCGCAATGCGCTCCAGCGGGTCGAGGTAGAACATGCGGTAGTTGCGCAGCCCCCACCAACTGGGCGCGCTCAGGCCGTCGAAGTAGGTGAACGACAGGCCCAGCGCCAGCAGCCCGGGGAGGAGCACGAGCACCACGGCGCCGATGAGAAACGGCAGCAGCAGGCCGATGAGGGCGGCCTGCTGCTGGCGCTGCCAGCGCGGGGCGCTAGCGGCCGGCCGCAGGCGAGCGGGCGGACCGGACACCGTCACGCGGTTTAGTCTTCAGCCAAACGCGCGCCGGCGTCGGCGATGATGGCGTCCAGCGCTGCTTCGGCGGTGATGTCGCCGTAGAAGGCGCGTTCGAGCTCGTCATCGGCGCGCCCGGCGATCTCTTCCCACTGGGCCAGCACCGGGGCCGGGCGCAGGCCGGGGATCACATCGATCCACACCTGGCTGTGGGCGGGCTTGGCGTTCGGGTCGAGGAAGAAGGTCGACTCGGCCACGGCGCGGTTGGAGGGCACGGTGCGGCCGGTGGCCGACATCAACTGCTGGCCTTCGACCGAATTGGCGAACTCGATCAACTGCCACGCCAGTTCGGGGTGGGCGGCCTCAGTAGGCAGGCACAGCCCGTCGGAGTGCAGGATGGTGGCCGACTGCTTCCGGCTGGGCAGGGGGGCCACATCCCAGTCGAAGGCGGTGATGCTGCGGAAGGCCACGGTGACGCGCCGGCTCTGGAAGAACATGGCCAGCGTGCCGTTCTCAAAGCGCTCCTGGCTGCCCTGGGCCGCTTCTGCCACGCGCCCCGGCGTGACGTGATGCACGGCCTGCAGGTCCACGAAGAACTGAAAGGCTTCGAGCGCCTCGGGCGTGTCGAGCGCCAGTGCGCTGTTGTCGGGGGTCAGCAGGTCGCCGCCGTTCTGCCAGATGAAGGGCAGCACGCGGATAAGCTGGGTGGCGGTGCCGAGGCCGAACTGATCAACCGCGCCGTCGCCGTCGGTGTCTTGGGTGAGCGCCTGGGCGGTGGTCAAGAAGTCGGCCCAGGTCCAATCGTCGGCCGGATAGTCCAGCCCGGCGGCGTCGAACAGGTCTTGGTTGTAGTAGGTGACCAGGCTCGAGATGTTAATGGGGATACACATCTGGTCGCCTTCCCACTGGTAGGCCTCCAGCGCGGGGGCGTAGAAGTCGTCGGCGGCGATCAGGTCGCTGGCGGCGAACTGCGCGGTCACCGGCTGGAACGCGCCGTTGGCGTAGTAGCGCCCGGCGTCGCGGTAATCCATATAGACCACATCGGCCGGGGTGCCGGCCACCAAATCAGCGCCCAGGCGGGCAAAGTAGTCGGCATCGCCGGTAGCGATGTTGATGAGCGTCACCTGCACGCCGGGGTGCAGCGCTTCAAAGGCGGTGGCCACGTGCTCAAAGGCCTCCGTCTCGCCGGGGTCGCCGTGGACCATCCACGAGACCTCTTGCTCGGCGGGGGGCGCTTTGGTCGGCACCGGCACGGGGGTGATCGCCTGCCCTAGTTCTGTTGGGGTGGCAGTGGCGGCGCGCGAACAGCCGGCGACCAGGGCCAGCGCCAAGGTCAGAGCGGCGAACCGTTGAAACGGCTGGGGCATAAGTCTAAATCCTCCACGCGTAGGCCAACCCAGGTTGCGTTGTGCGCCATAATCATAGCGCTCCGGCAACAGCCTCGCAAGCAAATTATCCAGCAAATAGCTGCGAAAACTTAGCTTGACAGCCCGGCCGCGCCTAGCGCAGCAGCAGCAAAAAGGCCACGCCCAGCGCCATGGCCCACAGCGACCACAGCAAGTAGCTGATGGCGTTAATCATGCCCGCCGGTTTGAAGCCGACCTCCTCAAAGACGCCGACGAACACGCCCAGCGCAGTCAAAAGCCCGAGCCAGCCGAACAGCGGGTGCACCAGCCCGGTTTGCAGGATGGCGACGCACGCCAGCACGGTCCAGCCGCTGGTGAACACATAGCCCAGGTGCTCGCCGATGGCGACGCCGGCGTAGCGGTGGAAGGCCTGAAAGACCACGGCCACGCTGTCGCGCGTGGCGGCGGAGGCGTTCGGCGCGGTGTACAGTTCGGCCAGGGTGTTGACCAGGAACGGCCAGCGGATGAGGCCCAAGAACTGCACCACGCCCGCCAGCACACCGATGGTGGTGCCAACGGCCAGGTACCACGGCGCGGCGGCCCCAAACACCTGATGCACCAGCACCGGCACCGGCGTGAACAAGACCGCGCCGAGCATGAAGACATACCACACCCGGCGCAGCGGCGCACCGCCGGCCCGGTAGCGCCGCAGAATGGCCTCGGTGGGCTGGCGCAGAATATCGGGATAGTCGAACACGCGCGCCAGCATAATGAAGGTGACGTTGAAGATCAGCGGCACGATGATTAATAGCAGGCCGGTGACAAGCGTGAGCCCAGACATGGGGGTTGCTCCTGAGGGCTGATGAGGAAGGATTACCGTCCAGGGTACGAAGAAATAGCGATCATGACAAGGGAGAATCTGGAGATAAGCCGCCCCGCGTTTACGGCGCGGTGACGGTGAGTGTGCCCAGCGGCACGCGGCCCTCTGGGTAGGCGGCGGCCGTCAGGCGCTGGCCGGTGGCGGGGTCGTACAGCCCGGCCCATAGGGCGTAGTCGCCGGGCTGCAGGTCGGCGGGCAGCGGCAGGGCGCGCTCTTCGATCACGAACTCGCCGGGCAGCCAGCCGGTAGTGCGCCGGGTCCAGTCGGCCGGCACGCCGTCAGACTGAGCCACCAGCGTGCCGTCGGCGGCGAGGACGTGGACGAACACGTAATAGCTCACATCCATCACCCCGTCGGCGCGCCACACGAGCGTGATGACGGGCGCACTGCCGGCGGTGACGGGCGCGGCGGGGCGCAGCAGGCCAACCAGCGTCACCGGCCCCAGGTCGGCGGCGACAGACTCCAGGCCGGGCGGCGGGGCGTACTGACGCTCGGGCGCGGTGACGGCCAGCGTGCCAACTGTGATGGAGGGCAAGCCCTCGGCGGATACTGCCCAGTCGTATGGGCCGGTTTCGAGATCGGCCGGCAGCCGCACGGTCACTTGATTGCGCAGCACATCGCCCGCCGATGAGGTATAGAGACGATTGGCAGGGCTGATGTCAAACGGCGTCGTGGCGCGCAGCTTACCAGCGGCATCCCACAAGCGCAGGGTGGCGCTCACCGCGCCGGCCTCCGGCGTGAGCGTGTGCCAGCAGAGCGTGACGGTCACCTCGTCGCCGGGGGCCGCGCTGGCATGGTCGGCGGCGGCGGTGCGCAGATCGAAGGCCGGGTGCGGCGCGGCCGTGATCTCGTCGGGGCACGGGCGGCGGCGGCTGGGCGTGTCGATGTTGACGGTGCCAATCGGAATGGTGGCGAGGGCTTGCAGATTGTAGTAGGCGAAGACCGTCACCTGCGCGGTGTAGCGGCCGGGCGGCGTGCCAGGCAGCGGCGTGAGGCGGTACGGATCCAGGATGTATTGATCGCTCGGCCAGCGGTCGGTGCCGGGGGCGAAGCGCCAGTCGGAGGGGCGGGTGAGCGCCGGCTCACTCCAGGTGTGCCCGGCGGCGTCCACCAGGCGCACATCGAAGCCATAGGCCACGCCCAGCAGGTGATTGGCCCGCCAATACATCGTCACCGTGGCCGCTTCGTCGCCGTCCAGGTGGGGTGTCACGCCGGCGCTAAGGAGCGTCAGCTCGCCGGCCACATCCACGTTGAGGGGCGGCAGACCGCCCAGGCCCTGCTCGGCGGCGGCCAGCCCCGGCCGCAGCAGCGGCGTTAGCCCGGCGTCGTAGAGCAGGGGGCGGGCCAGCGCCAGCGCGGCGGCGAGGGCGAACGCGGCCGGGTGAGCCAGCGCGGGCGGCAGCGGGCCGGGGGCCGCGTGGCTCTCGCGGCGCGCGCCCCGGCGATAGCGGCGCAGACGAATTGCCACTGGGATCAGGATGGCCATGACGGCAGCGAGCGTCACCAGTCCGCCGATTTTCTGGGCCGCCGTGCCGGTGTAGGCGAAGGCCAGTGTGTGCGTACCGGCCGGGACCGATACCGCCATGAGGCCGTTGGGCGTCGTGGGCGTGATGGGGATGGCGAGGCCATTGAGCGTGGCGGTCCAGCCCGGAAAGTAAAAGACGCGATAGGTGAAGGTGATGGCGTCGGCCGTGGTCACGCTGAAGCTGGCGCTGGCAGACCCGGCGGTCAGTGCGCTCACCTGCGCGCCGGGGGCGTCATAGCGCGCCACGGGCGCACCGACCATCAGTTGGGCGCGGTCGGCGGCGGTGTCGGGCAGGGCGGTGACCCAGATCGGCAGGTACTCGCCCACCGTGGTGGTGCCGATGAAGTCGGGCGGGGCCTCGAAGGCGGCCAGGTCGGCCAGCGTGGGCGCGGTGGGCACGGTCTCGCGCGGCGGCGAGGCGAACGGCAGCCCGGCTACGATGAGCGCGCCGGCCGCCAGCCAAACCAGCGCGGCTGACGCCACACCCTTTGACATGCCGGACATCGGTTCGGCAAACAAGCTGCCCGCCAGCAGCGCCACCAGCAGCGAGATCGGCCCAAGCAGCCGCCAGGGGAACAGCGTCAGTTGCAACAGCGGCACCGCGTCCCATACAGGGCGGGCGAGGGGCAGCATGAGCGCCAGCGCGGCCAGCGCCAGGAGCGTGAGCGCGGCCAGTTCGCGGCGGCGGGCACTCTCAGCGGGGGCGCGCAGCCAGCGCACCCAGGCCAGCGCGGCCAGCACCAGCGCGGCCACCGGCAGGCTGCGCACTACCGGTGGGTTCAGCAGGTCGGGGTCCACCGGCAGGCGCGGCTGGGCCAACAGTTCACCGAAGCGCAGGAAGTTGTTGGCGTAGCTCATCGCGCCGTTGCCGGTGCCGCGCGCAATCTGCACATACTGCGATTCGGCCAACGCTGGCAGCAAGAAGCCGGCGGCCAGGCCCACGGCCAGCGCATAGGGCAGCAGCGCCCCGAGCAGCGTGCGCCAGCCCGCCAGTGTGGCCCGCGCCGCGCCGTGGGGGCGCCTTGGCCACCACTGCCACAGGCTGTACAGCAGCAGGAAAGGCATGGCTTGCAGCAGTGCGCCATGGTGGGCCAAAATGGCGGCGGCCAACGCCAGCCCGGCCCACGCCACCGCCGAGCGGCGGCCGTACGCGGCGTGGCGCAGAGAGAGCAGGGCGACTGGCAGCCAGGCCAGCGCCAGCACCTCTGGCAGCGAGCCGCGCGTGTAGGTGTCGTAGAGCAGGTAGGGGCTGTACAGATAGGCCAGCCCGGCGATCAGTCCGGCGGCCGGGCCAAAGTGCTCCCGGCCCAGGCGGTACGCGCCGAACAGGCTGAGCAGCAGCGCGGCGGCCGTGGCGGCGTTGTAGGCGGTCAGCAGTCGTAGGCCCAGGAGATTTAGCCCGGCGATGAGGGCGTGGGCCTCGTAGGGGAAGAAGTTGAAGACCGGGTAGCCATAGGCGAACACCAAATCGGGGGCCCAGCGCGGGAAGAGCACGCCTGCCCGGAACAGGTGGGCCAGCTCCAGGGCGCGGTAGTAGTGGGGCAGGGCGTCGTTGGCGCGCGGCAGGCCGGGCGCGGCCAGCGGCCAGAGCGCGGGCAGCGCCAGCAGGGTCAGCAGCACATACGGCAGCAGGCGGCGAACGGCGCGCATCGGCTCGGATTATAGCCGCTGCGGCCCAGAAAGCCGGGGCGGCGGCCCGCCGGGAGGCGCAGATAGGCCCAAATGCTGAATTGGGCGGAACCTATTGGCCCTACTGTTCGTTATAATAGCAGCGGCGGCCCTCGCAGGCCGCGCCGTGCCTGAATTAGGCGCGCCCAACAATTATTTGCTATCATAGCCGCCCATGACCGA
>JAYUUW010000069.1:0-2243 GCA_043754665.1 Anaerolineales bacterium
GGGAAGGCCCCTTGCAGCAGGCGGCCTGGCACCGCCACCTGCCAGCGCGGCGCGCCGGTGGCCGCGTCGAGCGCAAAGACTTCGGTCTGTTCCTGGTCAAAGGTGTAATCGGTTTGGGCGGCGAGCAGCACATCGCCCGCCACCACCGGCCGCACCGAGAGCGTGTAGGTCAGCAGCAGCGGATAGTCCCACAGCGGCGCGCCGGTGGCCGCGTCGGCGGCGCTCAGGCGCTGTAGAAAATCACCGCCGCTGGTCTCAAAATACACCACGCCGCCCGCCGCGCTGGGCAGCATTTGGCTGTGAAAGGTGTCGCCGGGCGCATCCTGCGACACGGTCCACTGCGTTGCGCCTGTGTGCAAGTCGAGCGCCAGCACCTCGCTGGCGTAGTCGTTGGCAAACACATCGTCGCCGATCTTGTGCGCCTGGCTGACAAACACCAGCCCGGCGTCAATGGCAAGCGGGCTAAGGCTGTTCGTCATCCGGTCCAGGTCGGCGGTCCAGCGCAGGTCGCCGGTGGCGGCGTCGCGGGCAAACACATCCTGCGCCTGGTCGGTGGAGCCGCCCTGGTAGACCAGCAGGCCGTCGGCCAGCGCCGGCGTGGTGAGGCGGTTGCTGCTGACCGGCTGCCGCCACTGCTCCGGCACGGGCGCGGTAGGCACCGCCGGCCCGAACAGGCCGCCCCCGCCGCACGCCAGCGCCGCGACGGCCAGCGCCCCGAACGCCAAGCGCGCGGGCTGAGGCGGGCGCGCCGCGCTTACGGCGTCACCTGCAGCGCCACCAGCGCGTCGCTGAGGATGAAGTAGGCCACGCCGTCGCTGACCAGCGGCGCGGTGTCGATGGGCGGGTAGTATTCCAGGTCGGGGAAGGCCTTGCGCAAATTGTTGCGCACCTCCCAGTGCAGCGCCCCGCTGGCGGCGTCGAGCACGCGCAGATAGCCTTCGAGCGTGCCCACAAACACCCGCCCGCCCCCGGCCACCACGTTGGTCGAGAGGGCCTCGCCCATCGGGTAGCTCCAGTTTTCTTCGCCGGTAACGCCGTCGAGCGCGTGCAGCGTGCCGTCGCCGGTGGCCGCGAACAGTTGGCCGCCGGCATAGTCTGGCTCGGTGTGCGGGTCGTTGGGGTCGGTGTTGCCCAGCGGCGTGGCCCACAACTGCTGGCCGGTGGCCGCTTCGAGCGCCACGGCCGTGCCGTCAAAGCTGAAGTAGTACACCCGGCCGTCGCCCGCCACGAAGTGCGCCTGCAAGACCGCGCCGGCCACGTCGAACGCCCAGCGCGGCTCGCCGGTGGCCGCGTCCAGCGCGAACACCTGGCTCTGGCGCTCATCGCCGCCGCCGTAGTCGCTTTGGGCCGCGATCAGCAGACCAGCGACCACCACCGGGCGGGCGCTCAAGTGCCAGGTGAGCGCCTGGTCCCACAGCGGGTCGCCGGTGGCCGCCTCGACGGCGCTGAGCTGGCGTTGGCCCCCGCCGGCGTCGGTTTCGACATACAGCCGGCCGTCGGCCGCGGTGGGATAGAGGTAGGACGCATCTGCACCCAGCGGCAGCGACCAGCGCTGGTTGCCCGAGCGCGCATCCAGCGCCAGCAGGACGTCGGTGGTCTGGCCGTCCCCCTCCGGAACGGCGTGCTGCACAAACACCAAGCCGCCCTCGGCCGCCAATGGATCGTCGTAGGTGGAGTTCGAGCTGAGGTCGAAGGTCCAGCGCAGTTCGCCGGTGGCGGCGTCGCGGCCGAATACATCCTGCGCAATGTCGCCCGACTGGCCCTGGTAGATCAGCATCCCGTCCACCAAGATCGGCACGGTGATGTAGCTGACCGTGACGGCCTGCCGCCACAGCCGGGGCGCGGGCAGCGTGGGCTCGGGCGGGCCAAACAGACCGCCCCCGCCGCAGGCCAGCGCCGCCGCCGCGAGCGCCGCGAGCGCCAGACCGGCGTGAGAACGCGATAACTTAGGCATCAGCACACCTCACCCAGATGATGGACTTCATAGGGTGATTGTGACGTCAGATGGCGTGCGCGTCAACCGGGGGTGATGACCGGGGATGGCCGATTGCCAATGATCGTCAGGGTGAGACCCTTCGCGCGCCACCAGTTTGGTAATAACCAGCGACTGGATGCGCGCTCAGGGTGACATTGTTTTTCTTGGGCGGCCCATAATCCCGAATGCACCCGCAACGACCGGGGCAAGTGGGGAGTGCGGTGAGGGCGTTAGCTGTCGCCGCTCTGGCTGAGGCGGTGGGCCAGCA
>JAYUUW010000070.1:0-6782 GCA_043754665.1 Anaerolineales bacterium
GTGCTGCGGCTGGCGGGACTCTCGGTCTTTGCCTTGCTGGCGCTGCTGACGGCGCGCTCGGCGTTCGTGGCCGCTTATATCAACTACGACTACGCCAACGAGTTCCTAGTCTACGCGCACGCCTCGCGCGGCGTGAAGACCGTCATGAACCAGATCGAAGACATCTCCATGCGGGTGGAGGACGGCATGGGCCTGCGGGTGGCCTATGACTCCGACGTGGCCTGGCCGATGACATGGTACTTCCGCAACTTCACCAACCAGTCGTATTTCGGCGACCAGCCGACCCGCGAGAGCCTGGACGCGCCGGTGGTGGTATCTGGCCCCAAGCACTGGAGCAAGGTCGAGGCGCTGCTGGGCGACCGCTACTACATGTTTGAGTACATCCGCATGGTCTGGCCGATGCAGGATTACTTCAACCTGGACTGGGACCGGGTGAGCTTTGCGCTGCGCGACGCCAAATTCCGCCAGGCGCTGTGGGACATCTGGTACGACCGAGACTACACCGCCTATGGCGAGTGGAAGAACCCGGTCCAAAGCTTTGACCTGTCGGAGTGGCCGGTGGCCGAGCGGATGCGCCTGTATGTGCGCAAGGACATTGCCAGCCAAATCTGGGCGTATGGCGTCGGCCCGACTGTGCTGGAGGGCGAAGCCGCGCCGGAAGACCCCTACCTGGGCTCGCAGCAGGAGCTGCTGGCCGCCACCACCTGGGGCAGTGAGGGCGTGGCCGAGGCCCAGTTCTCATCGCCGCGCGGCGTGGCCGTGGCCGCCGATGGCTCAGTGTACGTGGCCGACTCGCGCAACAACCGCCTTCAGAAGTTCGACGCCGAAGGCAACTTATTACTCACCTGGGGCACGCTGGGCACGCTCGACACGGGCAACGCCGCCCCCGGCAGCTTCAACGAGCCGTGGGGCGTGGCGGTGGGGCCAGATGGCTCCGTGTATGTCACCGACACCTGGAACCACCGGGTGCAGAAGTTCGACGCCAATGGCGGCTTCCTGGCCATGTGGGGCATCTTCGGCCAGGGTGAGACCACCGAGGCGTTCTGGGGGCCGCGCGGCATCGCCGTGGACGCGCTGGGCCGGGTGTACGTGGCCGACACTGGCAACAAGCGCGTGGCGGTGTTCGACGCCAACGGCGTGGGTCTGAGCGTCATCGGCTTTGGCGGCAGCGACCCCGGCCAGTTCGATGAGCCGGTAGGCGTGGCCGTGACCGGCGACGGCACAGTGTTTGTGGCTGACACCTGGAACCAGCGTGTGCAGGTCTTCCAGTGGGACGCTGCCAACGAGGCCTACCTGTACGTGCGCGAGTGGCCGATTGTGGGCTGGTACGGGCAGTCGCTCGACAACAAGCCATTCCTCACGGTCGACGCCCAAAAGCGCGTGTATGTGGCCGACCCCGAGGGCTACCGCGTGCTGGTCTTCGACCAGTTCGGTAAGTTCCTGACCACCTGGGGCGACTACGGGACCGAGGCCGGGCGCTTTGCCCTGGTGGCGGGCCTGGCGGTCAACCAGGCCGGCGAGGTGTATGTGGCCGACGCCGGCAACCAGCGGATGATGAAGTTCCCGCCGGTGGTCATCGCGCCGTAGGTTTGGTTTCATGCCCTTGCACGGCGAGGCGGCTGGGTTGGGCCCGGCCGCCTCGCCGTTTTGTTTACCGGCCCAAGCGGAGGCCTCCGAAAGTGCGTTACAATGCTTAATGGCGTGGCCTGGCCAATTGAGGGGAGTCAGCGATGAAACCCGCATCGCATCAACGCTCACAGTCAAGCCAGTGGCCGGCTCTCGGGCTGCTGCTAGGTGTGGCCCTGTTCCTGGTGGGCTGCGCGGCCACACCGACCGCCACGCCGACCGCTGCTCCAGCGGCCACGCCAACCGCTGCTCCGGTGCAGCGTCTGCGCATTACCAATCAAGGGGCAGTGGCGATCACGGCGCTCACCGTGTTATTTCCCGATGTGCGGCTCGACTTTGGCGACGTGGCCCCCGGCGCGACCACCGCTTACCAGGATGTGCCCAGCGGTGTGTTCGCGTATGCCGCGTACGATTTTGAGATCGACGGGCAAGTGAAGCGCCAGCCGGTGATTGATTGGATGGGCGAGACGCCGCTGGCCGGCATTGACTTCACCTATCAGCTTTACTTCGATCCAAGCCGGTGGGACCGCAATGACGCCATCCAGCTCAGCCGCGTCACCACTGACCAGTAAGGCCAAACACGCGTGTTTGTATAGCTGTTGGAGGCTGCTTTGAAACTGCACGAGTATCAATCGAAACTCATTTTTGCCAAACAGGGCATCGCCATCCCCAAGGGGAAGGTGGCCGCCACCGCCAGCGAGGCGCGTGACATCGCCAACGAATTGGGCGGCCGGGTGGTGGTTAAGAGCCAGGTGCTGGTGGGCGGGCGCGGCAAGGCAGGGGGCATCAAGCTGGCCAAGTCGGCCGGCGAGGCCGAAGACCTGGCGACCAAAATCCTGGCGATGACTATCAAGGGCTTGCCGGTGCGCAAGGTGCTGGTGGACGAAGCGGCCGACATCAAGAAAGAAATCTATTTTGGCATCACCAACGACCGGGCCTCGCATCGGCCGGTGATGATCGCCTCGGCGGCGGGCGGCGTGGAAATTGAAGAAGTGGCCCGCACCGACCCCGACAAGATCATCCGTGAATACATCGACCCGATGCTCGGCCTGCGCGACTACCAAATTCGCAACATCGCGTTGGCGATTGAGCTGCCGCGCGAGTATTGGCGCACCTTTGAGCAGATTGTGCAGGGGCTGTACCAGGTCTACCGCAGCACCGACGCCACGCTGGCCGAGATCAACCCGCTGGTGATTACGGGCGACAAACGGCTGATGGCGCTCGACGGCAAGATTGTGCTGGACGACAACGCGCTCTACCGCCACCCCGACCTGGCCGAGATGCGGGACCTGGACGAAGAGTCCAGCCAGGAAACCGAGGCCCGCAAGTACGGTCTGTCGTACGTCAAGCTCGACGGCGAGATCGGCTGCATGGTCAACGGCGCCGGGCTGGCGATGGGCACGATGGACATTGTGCAGTTGTTCGGCGGCTCGCCGGCCAATTTCCTCGACATCGGCGGCGGCGCGCAGGCGGATAAAGTGGCCGCCGCGCTGCGCATCATCCTGTCAGACGCGAAGGTCAAGGTGGTGCTGATCAATATCTTCGGCGGCATCACCCGCTGCGACGAGGTGGCGCACGGCATCATTGCCGCGCTGGAGACGCTGCACAAGCGCGTGCCGTTCGTGGTGCGACTGGTGGGCACCAACGAAGAGGAAGGCCGGCGCATCTTGGCCGACGCCAATATGATCACCGCCACCTCGCTGGCCGACGCGGCCCACAAGGCTGTGGCCGCCGCCGCGCAGGTTTAGCCCCGGCCCCAGACTGAAAGCAAACGACACATGAGTATCCTGGTAAACAAAGACACGCGCCTGCTGGTGCAGGGTATGACCGGCCGCGAGGGCCTGTTTCACACTAAGCAGATGATCGCTTACGGCACCAAGGTGGTGGCGGGCGTGACGCCTGGCAAGGGCGGCGAATGGGTCGAGGGTGTGCCGGTGTTCGACACCGTAAAGGCCGCCGTGGACTCCACCGGGGCCAACACGGCGCTGCTGTTTGTGCCGGCCCGCTTCGCGCCCGATGCCATGTACGAAGACGCCGACGCCGGCATCAAGCTGATTGTGGCCATCACCGAGAACATGCCGGTGCAAGACATGATGAAGGTGCGCCAGTACCTCGACCATAACAACGTGCGCCTCATCGGCCCCAACTGCCCGGGCCTGCTGACGCCCGACGAAGCCAAGGTCGGCATCATCCCCGGCCACGTGGCGACTCCCGGCAATGTGGGCATTGTGGCCCGCTCGGGCACGCTGACCTATGAGGTCATTAAGGCGCTCACTGAGGCCGGCAAGGGCCAATCGACCTGTGTGGGCATCGGCGGCGACCCGGTGAAGGGCCTGAATTTCATTGATGTGCTCAAGCTGTTTAACAGCGACCCGCAGACCGACGCGGTGGTGCTGATTGGCGAAATCGGCGGCAACGACGAGGAGATGGCGGCGGAGTACATCGCCGACCACATGACCAAGCCGGTGGTGGCCTTCATTGCTGGGCAGACCGCGCCGCCCGGCAAGCGTATGGGCCACGCCGGGGCCATTATCGAAGGCGGCTCGGGGCTGGCGGCTGACAAAATCGCCGCGCTGCGCGCCGCGAACGTGAAGGTGGCCGGTCACCCGGAAGAAATTCCGAGCCTGTTGGCCTGACCGCAGCCGCCATTAGAAACGGACAATAAGCGGGGGCAGCGCACGCGTGAGCGTCGCGCCGCCCCCGCTGACGTGATGCCCACCCCTACTAAACCAACCCAACGGATCGACCCCGGCCTGGTCGTGGCCCTGCTGCTGGCGACGCTGGCGGCCTGGCCGCTGCTCACCCGCAGCAGCCTGCCCATCTTTACCGACGCCGAAATGCACGCCTACCGCACCTACGAGATCCTCTCCGCCTGGCGCGACGGGGTATCGTATTTGCGCTGGGCGCCTGACCTGTTCTACGCCTTCGGCTACCCGGTCTTCAACTACTACGCGCCGTTGTCGTATTACCTGGGCGCGGCCTATGGCGCGATCTTCGGCGGGGCGTTCGCGCCGGCCGTGGCGGGTGTGAAGTTTGTGCTGGTGGCGTCGGCGTACTTGGGCGCGGCGGGCATGTATCTGTTCGTGCGCGACCGCTGGGGCGGGCTGGCCGGGGTGGTCAGCACGGCGGCGTTCGGCTTCGCCCCCTACATCATCTACATCGACCCGCACGGCCGGGGCGATTCGCCCGAGACGCTGGCAATTGCGCTGGCCCCCGGCGTGCTGTGGGCCTTCGCCCGGCTGCGGCGCACCGCCTCGCCAGGTGATGTGGTGATTGCGGCGGTCGGGTTGGCGGCGCTGGTCATCTCGCACAACCTGATGGCCCTGGTGTTCTTCGGCCTGCTGCTGGTCTGGCTGGCGTGGGACGTGCTGTTTGGGCAGATGTTCTTTGGGGCGTGGGTGCAGGGCAGCCAGCCCTCCACGGCGGCCATGCGCCGGCAGGCCCTGCGCGGGCTGGTGCTGGCCGTCGGGCTGGGCCTGGCCCTGAGCGCCTTTATGTGGCTGCCGGCCGTGCTGGAGCGCGACGCGGTGCAGTTCCGCAATGTGGCCAGCGGCACCTACTTTGACTTCCGGCGCTACTTCATCGGCGTGCGCGAGTTGTTCGCCCCGGCGCTGGCCTTCGACCTGGGCGCGACCCAAATGCGGTTCAACTACAGCCTGGGCCTGGCACAGTGGGTGCTGGCCGGGCTGGGCCTGCTGACCGTCTTCCGGCCCCGGCTGCGGCGGCTGTCGGTGCTGTTCTTCTCGTTCGCGGCGCTGGCGTTGGTCTACCTGATGCTGCCGGCCTCCATCAACGTGTGGGAGGCGATCCCGCCGATGGCCTTCTTCCAGTTCCCCTCGCGCTTCTTGGGGCCGGCGGCGGTGGTGCTGGGCATTCTGGCGGGGGCGGCGCTGGGCTGGGCCGACCTATTTCCGTGGAAGCACGCGCGCTTGGCGGCGGCGGCGGTGGCGGTGGCGGGGTGCGTGCTGGCGGCCATGCCGCTGCTTTATCCGCCCGCCTGGCCCGACTTTGGCCCGGCCGACGCGCAGCGCATTTTGACAACCGAGCTTAACGGGCGCGGCATCGGCACGACCTCGGCCAACGACTTCTTGCCGGTGGGCGCGCTGGTGGTGCCGCCGCCGCAGATGTCGCTGATTGACTCGTATGCCACCGGCACGGTCGACAAGGTCAACCATGTGACGCTGCCGGAAGGCACGGCGGTTGAAGTGGTGGCGCACGGCCCGCAGTCAGATCGGCTGCGCGTGACGGGCGACACCGAGTTTGTGCTGCGGCTATTCACCTTCTACTTCCCCGGCTGGACGGCCTATGTGGACGGCCAGAAGGTCCCGATCACGCTCTCGGAGCCGGAAGGCTGGATCACCCTGGTGGTGCCGGCCGGCGACCACGCGGTGCTAGTGCAGTTTGAAGATACCGGGCCGCGCCTGCTCGGCTGGACGCTGAGTGCCCTGGCGTTGGCGGCGCTGGCCGGACTGGTGATCTGGCGCTTGCGGCTGGTCATTACACCGCCCGCGCACGACCTGCTGCCGCTGCGGCCGGCGGCGCTGGTACTGGCGCTGGTGGTGGCCGGCGGGCTGGGGCTGCGCGAGGTGGCCCAGGGGCTGGGCTGGTGGCAGGTGCAGTCGTTTGGCCGCGAGGTGCTGGTGGCCCAGCGCCAACGCTTTGCGCCGCTGGAAGGCAATGTGGCGCTGCTGGGCTATGACGTGCCGCAGATGACCGCGCGCGCCGGCCAGATTGTGCCGGTGACGCTGTATTGGAAGGCGCTGGCGCCGGTGGCGGTGAACCTGCGCGTGTTCGTGCACTTCATTGGGCCAGATGGGCAACTGTGGGGGCAGTCGGACAAGTGGAACCCGGCCGACTTTCCCACCGGGCGCTGGCCGCTCGACCGCTATGTGCGCGATGACCATGACGCGGCCTTGCGGAGCGACGCGCCACCCGGCCGTTACCAGGTGTGGGCCGGTTTGTGGGATCCGGCCACCGGGCTGCGCATGCAGCTACTGGATGACGCCGGCCGCCCGACCGGGATCGACGGGATCATTTTGACCGACGCGTTTGAGGTCGTGCCGTAACGGTGTTGGCCGGGCGGCGACGGGAAGAGTATAATCGTCAGAGTAACGCGCAATTTCGTGGAAGGATCGACTCATGCCTGATGCCATTCC
>JAYUUW010000071.1:0-11020 GCA_043754665.1 Anaerolineales bacterium
GTCGAGGGGGACGTAGCCGGTGTTAGGCTTGATGTGGGCCTGGAGCAGCGGCACGGCGGCGACCTGCGGCTCGAGCAGGAGGGGCGGGAGGCCGAGCGCTTGCAGTTCGCCGAGCAGGCCGGCGTGGTCGGGGTGGTAGTGGGTGGCGACGACGGCGGTGAGGTCGGCGAGGGCGAGGCTTTTGCGCTGGAGGGCGGCATGCAGCTTGGGCAGCGTGCCGGGGAAGCCGACATCCACGAGGAGGCGAGCGCCCTGCCCTTCAATCACGTAGTAGTTGGTGGAGTCGTAGCCGACGTTGATGAGGTTCATGGTGGACGCTACCAGAGCAATCGCAGCCTAATTCCGTAAGGCGAGAATAAGCCGAACTTGGCTCAGAAACTTGAGGCCGTCTGAGGGTGCGGCAAGGAACATCAGTGTGAGACTCCTCACCCGCGCATGGCCTGCGCCAGGACTAACGACCTGAGGCGGGGTTCGGAGTGACATTGAAAACATTGGAAGCGGCGGCATGGCCCTAGGTCTGCATAGGGTGCTGGCGCGCAGCGCTATGCGGGCTGCGACATGACAGGCAAAAGGAGCTGGTCGGTCCATGCGGCGCAGATTAGATGCGATGGCCCTACGGACGCTACTTTACCACGCGGAAGCGCAGTTCGGTGCCGCCGCCGGGCCAGTCGGCCACGGCGAGGCGCTCAAGCTTGATGGGCTCGGGGCCAAGGTGGTCGAGGGGGCGCAGGCCGCCGCCGAGCAGGATGGGAATGACGTCGACGTGGATTTCGTCGGCGAGGCCGGCACGCAGCACTTGCTGGGCGGTGTCGGCGCCGCCGCCGATGATGTTGACGTCTTTGTCGCCAGCGGCGGCTTTCGCCTGGGCAATGGCGCTGGCGAGGCCGTCGGTGACGAAGGTGATGGTGAGGCCGCCGCCTTCTTTGGGGTGCTGGGCGGGCGGGTGGTGGGTGAGGATGAAGAGCGGCACCTGGTATTCGTATTGGCCCACGTACCAGTCGGGGTCGGCGGACATGTCGAAGGTGCGGCGGCCCATGACGACGGCGCCAGTGGTGCGAATGGACGCTTGCATGACGGCGCTGGCGTGCATGGCTTCGAAGTCGGGGTAGAGGGGTTCGACGCTGCCGTGGCGGTCGTTGCTGTAGCCGTCGAGCGAGAGGGCCATGCCGAGAATGACTTTTGCCATGTGGGGAGCTCCTGAGAGCTGCGTGAAGAAGTTATAGCACGAATGGGGGGAGGGCAGTCGGCAGTGATGGGCGAGGGGCGAGGGGTATGAAGGGTATGAAGGGGGGACTCAGGGGACTCGGGGGATTCTACGCTAGGGCGGGGAGAGGGCAGAGGCCGCGAGGGGAGGCGGCAGAGAGCGTAAGCGCAGGATGGAGCGAGGGGAGCGGCGCGTTGGTCGCCCTCATCCTCGGTCCTTCCCCTGAAGGGGAAGGATGACTTTGTGATGAGGCGGCGAGGGGACGGGCGGGCGAGGGGACAATCAGAGATTAGACTTCATTGGAAATAGACCAATGACCAAGCCTTCCGTGATTACGGCGCACGGGCTGGCGTTTGGGAACGTCCGGCGGTGAGATTCTTCGCGCGCAACCGCAGCATGAGTAACGGGCTGCGCGACTGCGCTCAGAATGACAGTTAATTTGCTCGGGTACGGTCTCGTGGTTGGGAAACCGGGGCCACCCTCCTATTTCTAATAAAGTCTATTGCGTTTGGGGCAAGAAGGGCCATGCAAAACAGGCGGAAATAGGCTACACTAGCAGGAATAAGCACGGGCGTTCTATAGCTTGGCGCGAACGCCCCCCGCCCTAGAAAGCTGTCTGCGATGCCAAAAACGCAAAGCCGGTTTGTGTGCCAGGAGTGCGGGCGAGTGACGCTCCGCTTGATGGGCAAATGCCCGCAGTGCGGGACGTTTAACTCGATGGTGGAAGAGGTGGTGGTGGAGGCGCCCAAGGCGGGCAACAACCGCCGGCCGCTGAGCCTGAGCCAATCGACGCCGCGCCGGCTGGCCGAGATTGAGAGCGGCACGGAGGACCGCTGGCCGCTGCCGATTGAGGAGTTCTCGCGCGTGCTGGGCGGCGGCGTGGTGCCGGGCAGCCTGGTGCTGGTGGGCGGCGACCCCGGCATTGGCAAGAGCACGCTGCTGCTGGAGATGGCGACGCTGATGGCGGCGACCTATGGCCCGGTGCTGTATGTGTCGGGCGAGGAGAGCGAGCGCCAGATTAAGATGCGGGCGGTGCGGCTGCAAGTTGAGCGCGAGGCGCTGGCGGGGGAGGAAGAGGAAGGCGCGGAGCCGAACTTCCCCGAAGACCTGTTCCTGGTGACCGAGACGAACTTAGAAACCATTCTGGCGCACATTGGGCAGATCAAGCCGCGCGTGGTGGTGATCGACTCGATCCAGACGACCTACCTGGGCGATTTGTCGGGCGCGGCGGGCAGTGTCAGCCAAATCCGCGAGTGCGCGCAGCGCTTGCAGGCGCTGGCCAAGAGCTCGGGCATCGCCATTTTCTTGATCGGGCATGTGACCAAGGAAGGCACGCTGGCCGGGCCGCGCGTGCTCGAGCACATTGTGGACACGGTGCTGCAACTGGAGGGCGACCGCTACCAGGCCTACCGGCTGCTGCGGGCCACCAAGAACCGCTTTGGGGCCACCTCGGAGGTGGGCGTGTTCGAGATGGCCGGGAGCGGCATGCTGGAAGTGAAGAACCCGTCGGAGGCGTTCCTGGCGGAGCGGCTGGTGAACACGGCCGGGTCGGCGATTGCAGTGACGATGGAGGGGACGCGGCCGATCTTGGTGGAAATTCAGGGACTGACGAGCGTGACCACGTTCGGCAACCCGCGCCGCACGCCGAACGGGGTGGACTTTAACCGGCTGCTGCTGATTACGGCGGTGCTGGCCAAGCGGCTGGGGTTGAAGCTGGGCGACCAGGACGTGTTTGTGAATGTGGTGGGCGGCTTGCAGGTGGGCGAGCCGGCGGCGGACCTGGCGATTGCGATGGCGATTGCGTCGTCCGCGCTGGACCGCCCGGCCCTGGCGGATTGCGCCATGATCGGCGAGATTGGGCTGTCGGGCGAGCTGCGGGCGGTGAACCATCTGCCGCAGCGGCTGCGGGAGGCCAAGCAGTTGGGGTTCCGGCGCGTGATTGTGCCGCGGGCGCTGCGCTCGGCCGAGGCCAAGGTGGAGGGGCTGGAGGTGATCCAGGCGCGGTCGGTGCGCGATGCGCTGGAGGCGGGGCTGCGGCCGGGAGAGCGGGAGGGGAGGTCGGAGGGCAGAGGGTTGGGAGGCAAGGGGGTATAAAGGGAATGAAGGGCCTGAAGGGGGGACTCAGGGGATGCTGCGCTAGGGCGGTGGGGTGACCGGGCGGCGGGCGGCATGGGCCCTGAGCGGAACAATGCCTCAGAAAAGGGCTAAGTTTGACGGGGGTTGGGCGGTGTGATACGATAAAGTCAGAGCGGTTAGGCGATCTATATATGTTCGCTTATCTTCATCATCGCCTCGCCGCTGCACCGGATTTACCAGGCCTCATTCTTTGTTTGTCGCTGGGGTAGGATGTGTTGGCGCCGCACTTCGCGAGCAGCCGGACGACGCATGGCGCGCCCCGGCCGCTTTGACGCCAGTACAGTTCGCGTCCCCCATGAGCGCTCGGAAGGTCCGGGCGCTCATTTGTTTATTGGTAGCCAGAGAAGCGATGTGAGGAATTTCCTGTGAGCCTTGAATTCGTGCTGCGATTGATCGGCATGGTGGCGTTTGCCGCGGGCGGCGTGTACCTGGGTATTAACCTGTCGACGGCGGCCAACCAATCGGCCGAGCTGTGGGCGGTGGTGTTTGCGCTGGTGGGCGCGCTGATCGGGCTGGTGGGCACGCCGTTTATGACCACCCGGCCGGCGCGGGCCATCCGCGGCCAGATCATGCAACTGCCGGCGTCGGCGCTGGTGGCGGGCATGACCGGGCTGATTGTCGGGCTGATTGTGGCCGGGCTGCTGTCGTTCCCGCTCTCGCTGCTGCCCAAGCCGTTCAGCCAGGTGCTGCCGCTGGTGGGCGCGGTGGTGCTGTCGTGGCTGGGCATTTCGGTGTTTGTCATGCGCCAGCGCGACATCTTCTCGCTGTTCCGGGGGCGGCTGTCGAACAAGCTGGCGGCGGATGGCGCGGGCACGGCCAACGAGGGCCGCAGCGTGCTGCTCGACACCAGCGTGATTATCGACGGGCGGATCGCCGACATTGCGCACACCGGCTTTGTGGCCGGGACGATCTTGGTGCCCAAGTTTGTGCTGAACGAATTGCAGCACATCGCCGACTCGTCGGAGGTGCTGCGGCGCAACCGGGGGCGGCGCGGGCTGGAAGTGCTGAACCGGCTGACCAAAGAGTCGATTGTGCCGGTGCGCTTCACCGACCAGGACGTGCCGGGCGTGCGCGAGGTGGACGACAAGCTGGTGATCTTGGCCAAGCAGCTCAACTGCGCGGTGATTACCAACGACTATAATCTCAACCACGTGGCCCAGTTGCAGGGCGTGAGCGTGCTGAACATCAACGAGCTGGCGAACGCGGTGAAGGCGGTGTTCCTGCACGGCGAGGCGCTGAGCGTGAAGATTATTCAGGAAGGGCGCGAGCCGGGGCAAGGGGTGGGCTACCTGGAAGACGGCACCATGGTGGTGGTGGACGACGGCCGCGCGCACCAGAGCGAGCAGGTGAGCGTGGTGGTCACCAAGGTGCTGCAAACCACCGCCGGCCGCATGATCTTTGCCAAACTCGACTCCACCAGCAGCAACAACAATAACCACCGCTAAGCGCGGACGAGCTAACCACCCATGACCATCACCGTTTACAACACGCTGTCGCGCCAAAAAGAAACCTTCACGCCCCGCGAGCCGGGCCGAGTGTACATGTATGTGTGCGGGCCGACGGTGTACGACCACGCCCACCTGGGCCACGCCAAGACCTATGTGAACTTCGACGTGATTGTGCGCTACCTGCGCTACACCGGCTTGAAGGTGCGCTATGTGCAGAACATCACCGATGTGGGGCACATTCTGGACACGGGCGAGGACCGCATTCTGAAGGGCGCGGCGCGCGAGCGGATCGAGCCGATGGAAGTGGTGGAGAAGTACGCGCGCAGCTACTTTGACGACATGGCGGCGCTGGGCGTGCTGCCGCCCGACATCTCGCCGCGCGCCTCGGCGCATGTGCCGGAACAGATTGAGATGATTAAGGTACTGCTCGAAAAAGAGCACGCCTATGAGGTGAACGGCTCGGTGTACTTCGACGTGCGCTCGTACCCGGACTACGGCAAGCTCTCCGGCCGGCGGGTGGAAGAAGACGCGGAAGGCGGGCCGGAAGAAGGCGCGCGGGCCGCGGCGCGCTTAGCGGTGCACGAGGACAAGCACTTCCCGGAGGACTTTGCGCTGTGGAAGAAGGCGGAGCCGGCGCACATTTTGCGCTGGCCCAGCCCGTGGGGGTGGGGGTTCCCCGGCTGGCACATTGAGTGCTCGGCCATGAGCGTGAAGTATCTCGGCAACGGCTTCGACATTCACGGCGGCGGCATCGACAACATCTTTCCGCACAACGAGTGCGAGATCGCGCAGACTGAGGCGGCCACGGGCGAGCAGTTTGCGCGCTATTGGCTGCTGGGCGGCTCGCTGACGGTGGACGGCGTGAAGATGAGCAAGAGCCTGGGGAACTTCACGACGATTAAGGACCTGCTGAAGCGCTATAAACCGGAGGCGCTGCGGTTCTTCATTCTCTCGGGCCATTACCGCAACCCGATTGACTTTTCGGACACGGCGCTGGAAGCGGCCAGCAAGGGCTGGGAGCGTTTGACGGCCCCGGCGCTGGCGGTGCGCGAGCGCCTGCGCACGGCGCCGGCGACGACCCCCGTGCAGAACCGGGGGCCGGTCGCGGCGGACCAGGCGGCGAGTGACCTGGCGGCGGAGACGAAGCGCCGCAGCCTGGAGGCGCTGGACGACGACTTTAACGCGCCGATGGTGATGGCGGCGCTGTTTGATTATGCGCGCGGCGTGAACACGCTGCTGAGCGCGGAAGTGCCGCCGGGCCAGGCGGGGCTGGCGGCGCTGGACGCCGTGTACCGCGAGATCGGCGGCGAGGTGCTGGGGATTGTGCCGGCGCAGGCGGCGGGCGGGGCGGCCAATGCGGAGCGCGAGAGCGGGCTGATCCGGCTGTTGATTGAGCTGCGGACGGCGGCGCGGCAGCGGAAGGATTTTGCGCAGGCCGATGCGATCCGCGACCAGGCGAAGGCGCTGGGGGTGGTGCTGGAGGACGGGAAAGAGGGGACGAGCTGGAAGCTGGCGTAGGGCTGAGGGGGAAAAGGCGTTGGCCACGAATGAGCACGAATGGGGGGAACGAATGGTGATGCCGGTGGTGAGGTAGTGGGTTGAGGGTTGGTGGGGCTGGAGGCTTCAAGAACTTTGGCCACGAATTTCACGAATCGCTTCGCGCGAATTGGGGGCAGCGACAGGTAGGGGCGCTGCGCTGAGGTCGGGTGTGGGGCGAGAAAACGCTCGGGGTCAGGCAAGTGCCCGAGATAAGATTAGACCGATCTATTAATCCTCCGTGGCCTCCTGCGGTGAGTTAGGCTGGGTTAGCGAAACAATCCGGCAATTCTGATAGGCGCTGGCTTCCCCTCGGTAGTGAAAGCTCAATAGGCAAATTGTGACAGCAGAAATCTTGTTTCGGCGCAATGCGGTGCGGGAGTGTTTGCGCGCCGGGCGGCGGCGGGCGCTGCGGCTGGTGATCGCTAAGGACGCGGATTTGGGGCCGGCGCAGGATATTTTGGCCGAGGCGCGGCGGCGCAACATTCCGATTGTCGACAGCGACAAGAAGGCGCTCAACTTGGCGGCGCACGGCGAGCCGCACCAGGGCGTGCTGCTGGAGGTGGGGCCGTATCCGTACGCCGATTTGAGCGAGCTCACGGCGCTGGCGGCGCAGCGCAAGGAGCAGCCGCTGATTGTGCTGTTGGATTTGGTGCAAGACCCGCGCAACGTGGGGGCGCTGCTGCGCACGGCCGAGGCGATGGGCGTGCATGGGATTGTGATTCAGGAGCGGCGCGGGTGCGAGATCACGCCGACGGTGGTGACGACCAGCGCCGGGGCGGCGGAGCACTTGCGGGTGGCGCAGGTGACGAACCTGGTGGATGCGATGCGGCGGCTGAAAAAAGAAGGGGTGTGGCTGTTCGGGTTGGGGCTGAGCGAGGACGCCGAGCCGATTGAAAGTGTGGACCTGGACCGGCCGCTGGGGCTGGTGATCGGCAACGAGGGCGACGGGCTGCGGCGGCTGGTGCGCGACAACTGCGACATGCTGCTGAAGCTGCCGATGTTTGGGATGGTGCAGAGTTTGAACGCCTCGGTGGCGGGCAGCATCGCCTTGTACGCCGCCAAGGTGGCCCGCCAGCCGCGTAAGCCGCGCTAGCCGGCCGGACAAGTACAGCCGTACTACCGGGGGCCGCTTGCAGAAAACGCCGGTCGGGCTAGAATCAAGCGGATATGACGCTCCCGATGACGGCGGTGCCGCCCCCCCTGCCCAACGATCTGGCTTTAGCTGACCGCTTCCGCGAGCTGCGCGGGCTGGTCGAGCGCGTCGAGCAGCGCGTGCGGCAGTATCTCCATTTTCGCACTGACAACGAAGAGCAAACCGACCATCTGCGGCACGTGGCCGACCGCACGCGCTGGATGTATTACAGCGAGTTGCAGCGGGGCAATCCGGGCGCGAGTATTCGCATTTCGGAGCATGAGGACGCCCTGATCGAGGCGTGCGTGTACAGCCACGACATCGGCAAGTGGATTCCGCGGCCGGAACTGCACGCGCTGATGCCGGCGGACTCGGCGGCGCTGACGGCGACGTTTGCGCGGCTGAAGTTCTCAACGCACCAGAGCGATTTGTTCCTGCTGGCGCTGCGCAAACGGTTTGCGCTGGCGCAGGACGGCTACACGCCGGAGTATGACTCGGCCCACCACCTGGTGAGCGCGTTTCTGCTGGCGACGGATGAGCGCCTGGGCTTCGACCAATTGGCCGAGGCCGACCAGGCGCGGCTGATTACGATGATTGTGGGGCATCAGTTCGGCAGCTACTTTAAGGAGAGTTTGCTGAACTTGAGCCTGCGGGCGGGCAGCGAGGTGACGACCGGGATGTTGATGGATGTGAGCCGGCCGGACCGGATGCAGGGCGATATGCTGGCCTGCGCCTTCCACGACGCCGACATCTCCGATTTGCTGTTCATTGGCAGCCTGGAGCGGCGGCCCAACCGCGAGGATGTGTACCATGTGGGCGGGCTGGTGAAGATTTTGATGATTAACTTCACCAATTTGATTTATCAGGTGCCGCTGGCGCCGACGAGCCTGGAGGGGTGCTTGCGCTCGTGCCAGGCGACGGTGCACAGTGCCTGCAAGGAATTTATCACGCCGACGGCGGTGGAGCACGGCTACCACTGGCGGCGGGAGGCGGTGCGCTTTCTGACGCAGCTCCGCGAGAAGGGGGTGTACGACAAGCTGAACAGCGCGCTGCTGGATGAGGGCCGGGCGAAGCTGGACCGGCTGGCGGCGGTGCGGGTGCTGACGCGGATGCAGGCGCGGGATTTCTTGACGCGGGGGGAGGAGGCGGCGGGGCCGCCGGCGGAGGAGAAGCAGTGAGGGCCGGGAGCTGGGAGGCTTCCGGCCTTTTGTTTTAACCACGGAGGAGGCAGGAGGCGGTGGCGCGGTGGCGGCGATGTTTAACAGGGTGACGCTTCGCGTCTCACCCCCCACAAGGGAAAGCTAATTCCAAGGACCTGCGGGGGCTTCGAAATGACAGGGATGGGGCGAGGTGGGCGAGGTCCGACGAAGAGGGTGACAGCGAGGTTTATCAAAGTGAGATTTCTCACCCCCCACAAGGGAAAGCTAGTTCGAAGGACCTGAGGGGGCTTCGAAATGACAGGGAGGGGCGAGGTGGGCGAGGTCCGGCGCGGAGGGCATGGGTTGGCGCGGTGGCGCGGTGGCGCGGTGGCGCGGTGGCGGCGAGGTTTAACAGGGTGGCGCTTCGCGTCTCACCCCCCACAAGGGTAAGCTAATTCGAATGACCTGAGGGGGGCTTCGAAATGACAGGGAAGGGGCGAGGAGGGCGAGGTCCGACGCGGCGGGCGCGGTGCTGATCGGCGGCGGCGGGCGCGGACGGGAGGCTGACCGGTGATGGTGGAACAGAGGACGAGGATGAGGGTGAGGAGGCACTGACGATGAACGCTGGGAAGCGGGTGCAGGGGCGGATGATTGAGAGTTGGGCGCATTATCAAGATGAACTGGTGGGGGCGATTGCGCCGCTGACGGAGGCGCAGTTGGCGATGCGGCCGGTGCCGCAGTTGCGCTCGGTGGGCGAGGTGGCCGAGCACATTGTGCGGGCGCGGGCGTTGTGGCTGCCGCCCGCGGGGGGCGCGCTGGGCGAGGCGTTGGCCCGCCTGGCCAACTGGGACGAGCCGGACGATCCGCCGCGCAGTGGGCCGGAGATCGTGCATGGGCTGCAACAGACGTGGGGGTGGCTGGCGAGTTTTCTAGAGCGCTGGCGGGCCGACGACTCGCAGGCGGACCTGCCGGCCGAAGAGGTCGAACAATTACGGACGATTTGGGGGCTGATGGAACACGATCTGCACCACGGCGGGGAGCTGGCGTTCGCTTTGGGCGCGCTCGGCCTAGACGCGCCGGTGCCGTGACGGCCGGCGGGCGCAGGGGCAACGTGAGGGCCGGGAGCGGTGAGGCTTCCGGCCTTTTGTTTTAACCACGGAGTAGGCAGAAAGCAGGAGGCAGTTGGCAGTTGGCAGGAGGCAGTGCGGTGACGACGCGGATTAACGATGTGAGATTTCTCACCCCCCACAATGTTAGGATAATTCAGAAGACCTGAGGGGGGCTTCGAAATGACAGGGAGGGGCGAGGTTGTGGCGAGGCGCAGGGCCGGTTAAGTCGGGGCCGAGACGCTTCGCGTCACCGGCCCGAGGGGAGCGCTAGGCCACAATACCTGAGGCCGGGTTCGGAATGACAAATCCGGCGGGTGGGTGACGGCGGGCGGTTGGTGGAGCCGAGGGTGACGGCGGGAGGCTGTCTGAGCGGAGCGGGCTGGGCGGCGCGGGGATTACGCGGCGGACCAGGGGTTGTCGAAGTTGCGCAGGACGATGGGGTCGAAGGCCAGGGTGCGAGGGGTGGCGAGCAGGTAGGCGATGAGGTCGGCGACGGCGGCGGCGGACATCATGCGGGCGCGGACGGCGGCAGGGGCCTGGCCGTCCCACACGGCGGTGTCGGTGGCGGCGGGGGAGACGACGAGCACGCGGATGTTATGCGGGCGGCCCTCCAGCGCCAGCACACCGCTAAGGCCGTTGAGGCCGTATTTGCTGGCGCTGTAGGCGGCGTTGCCGGGGTAGGCCTCCACGGCGGCGACGGAGGCGATATTTACGATCTGGCCGCCGCCGCTGGCTTGCAGGTGGGGCCACAGGGCCTGGCAGCACAGGAAGCTGCCGCGCAGGTTGACCGCCAGCGTCTGGTCAAACAGTTCCAGCGAGGTTTCTAAGATCGGCTGCATCTGGAAGATGCCGGCGGCGTTGACGAGGATATCCACCTGCCCCACGGCGGCGACGGCCTGGGTCACGAGGCGCTCGACCTGGGCCGGGTCGCTGACATCGGTGGGGATGGTCAGCGGCCGGGCGGCGGGGAGTTCGGCGGCCAGGGCTTCGAGCACAGCGGGGCGGCGGCCGGCAAGGATCAGGCGCGCGCCCTGGGCGGCCAGCAGGCGGGCCAGCGCGGCGCCGATGCCGGTGCCGGCGCCGGTGATGAGGGCGGTTTGGCCGGAGAAGGGCTGGAGACTCAAGGGACTCAGGGGACTCAGGGGCATAAAGGGTATAAAGGGAAAGGCAGGGCGGAAGTGAGATGGGTCGCTGGACCTCACCCCCGGCCCCTCCCCGGAACGGGGAGGGGTGCCTACGGGATGGGGCGGTGGGAATGAAATACGTCAGGTAGTTACAGCGGAATGTTGCCGTGCTTCTTCTGGGGGTTGCTG
>JAYUUW010000072.1:0-4599 GCA_043754665.1 Anaerolineales bacterium
GGACCTACTTGGTCATGGTGATGTTGAGTTGGACCGGGTCTTCCACGTCATCTTCAATCACAAACTCGTCGGTGGCGATGGCCTTGTAGCCCTTGGCGACGATGACGAGGGAGTAGACTTCGTTGCGGGTCAGGGAGTTTTCCAGGGTGAATTCGCCCTTGCTGTTGGTTTGGCCGGCGGTGAAGACATCGTCTTCCGACTGCTCGCCATCGACCCACTCTTCGACGGTGACGCCGGGGACGAGCACGATGATCGTCGCGCTCTTGATGGCCTTCTTGGTTTTCTTGTCCTTGATGGTGCCTTCGACCGTCACGGTGTCGTCGGTCTCGCCGCCCTCGCCGATGACGATCTCGCCCGTGGTCAACAAGGTCTTGTTGTTGAAGAACTCCACGCCCCAGGTCCCTTCGTCCATGGGGGAATCGTCCGTCGTGCCGAGCGGGTAGCCATACAGACCGCCGGCCGTAGACGATTTGAGCGTTTCCTTGTCGGAGAACACCACCTCGCCATCGAGCGAGAACGACGTGACGATGGTGACCTTCTTAGGCACGCACGGGTACTCGAACACCGGCGTGATTAAAGTCGTGCCGGTGGGGTAAGTCTCCACCTGCTCATCAATGTCGCCGTCCTCAGTGAGTGTCACCCAGGCGACCTCACTGGCTTCCATTTTGGTGCAGGCGGCTGGCAGGGCCAGCTTGGCCATGTGCGGCGCGTGCCCGCCGTTGAAATTGACGACCCCGGCCCGCGTCAGGCCGGGGGACGTGGCAAACACGGAAAAGACGGTGGCGATCAGCGCGATGAGCGCGCCCACCACGACAACCAACGCCTTGAGTTGCTGCTTCATGTAAGCGTCTCCTCTGTACCCAACATGGGCGGTTAGAACTGCAGGCTATTCAAGAAGCGCGCAAACTGCGGCTCGACTTCGGCCAAGGCCTCGGGCGTGGTGAGCAGCGTAACTACCACCGCGCGGCCGTTCTCGACGAAGATGTAGTCGACGCCCTCGTGCACTTCCGGCGCTGCGCCGGTGAGCCCGTTGTTGTCGACGTAGGCAAACTCCTGCGTGAAAGCAGGTTTGCCGTTGACAGTCGTTTGGCCGCTGGACAGCACCTTGTAGAGATCGTAGGTGGTGGCGCGTTCGCCGGCCAAGAAGGTAGCCACATCGGCCGCATCCCAGTTCGCTTCGATGGCGGGCGTCTGAATGGCGAACTCGGCGCCGGTGCCGACCGAGTCAATCACCCGGTAGGCGTCACCGTCATTGGTGGCGAGGCCAAAGCCGGCGGGCACGGTGCCCTGGAACCCGGCCACGTTGAAGGCCTGGGTGCGATTGACGGCGTTGTTCATGACCAGCGTGCCGATGACGAGGCAGGCGGCAAAGGTGCCCAGCACAGCATAGTTCGACTGGCGATCACCGATCGTCGGGTTTTGGGTCACCGCCGGCTGCTGGTTGCCCAAACTCCGGGCAATGTCGCGATTGATGAGGTACGAGACGATCACCGTCACGACGATGGCCAGACCGCCGGCCAACAGCAAGCCGGTGAACGAAGGCAGACCGGAGCCTTGCCCGGCGAAGTCGATGGTGCCGGCATCCAACTGGCCACGGAAGATGAGGAACAAGCCATTGAGGACCGCCGCCAGCAGCAGGCCAACCGGCAGCCACCAAATGGGGTCTTGCTCCAGCTTGGCGCGGCCCAGGAAGTAGCCGAGCAAGCCGCCAAAGGCCGCGTGCGCCAGAGCCACTTCGGCCACAAACACCTCGCCCGAGCCGAGCGCCGAGCCGCCATTGGCCAGAATGAATTGCAGGTTCAGCGCCGTGGCGTAGCCCAGGCCGGCGGCGGTGCCGTAGATGACGCCGTCGGTGCGCTCATCAAACTCGGAGGAGTTGAAGATGAAGTAGCGGACGGTGGCGAAGATGACAAAGGCTTCGACTGCGCCGGTGACGAAGATCGAGGCCAGCCAGGTGGTGGCCGTGTCGCGGTAGAGCCAATTCTGCACCGCGAAGAACTGATCGGTGAGCGGAATGCCGATCGCGCCGGCCAGCGCCAACCCGATGACAAACATGCGGACCACATCGCCCACCGGCTCCGGCTCGAGGCGGTCTTGCTGATAGAAAAACACCAGCCACAGCGCGGCGGGCACCAGCGCCAGCAGCACGCCGGTGAGCACCAGCGTCGCGCCACCCAACTGCGGCTGCAGCGCCGAGTCGAGGGCGACGACCGCCCCCACAAAGACGAGCAAGCCGATAATGGCGATCACCCCGGTGCGCCAATATCCGGCGCGGGCATAAGTCGCCTTTTTGTAGTGCTCATCGCAGAACCACCGGCCCGCAATCGCGCGGGTGCCGGGCCGTTCGTGATCTACACAACAGATCTGTGCAGCCATCGTCACATGCCTCCTCTGGATAAATTGGGATGAGACCGCGAAACGCCTTCAAGCCCCGAGTGAGAGGCGATTGTCGCCCAGCGCGACTGGTCGCAGGCGGGCGTATTGTATCGACTTGTGCAGGGCATGTCTAGAAGTATGTGTCAGATTGGACGATCACGCAACTGTGCGGGTGAGCGCGGCGGCCAGTTCGGCCGCGACGCCGGCATGGGCCGAAAACCAGCGGATTTGGGGGTCCGTGGGGCGAAACCAATTGGCCTGGCGGCGGACAAACTGGTGGGTGGCGCGCTTGGTCGACTCGACTGCGGCGGGAAGGGTGCACTCGCCGCGCAGGTAAGCGCCAATCTGGCGGTAGCCGAGGGCTGAGAGCGCGGGCAAGTCCCATGCGTACCCCTTGGCCACGAGAGCCTCCACCTCAGCCACCAACCCGGCGGCCACCATGCCGTCGATGCGGGCATCAATACGGGCGTACAGTTCAGGCCGGGGCAAGCTCAAGCCCAGCCACGCAAAGCGATAGGGCGGCGCCAGGCGGGTGCGCTGGGCCACGAAGGACTCGCCGGTCAGGGTGGCGACCTCTAACGCCCGCAGCACGCGGCGCGGGTTACGCAGGTCGACCTGCGTGGCTGAGGCCGGGTCGACCGTGCGCAGCCGGTCCACGAGCGCGGGCAAGCCAGCGTCAGCCAGCAGCGCCTCCAAGGTGGCACGGGTGACGCCGGTGGGGTCGCTGGGCGGCGGCTGCCAGCCTTCGACCACGGCGCGCACGTACTGGCCGGTGCCGCCCACCAGCAGGGGCAGCCGCCCCCGCCCCACAATGGCGGCCAGCGCGGCGTTGGCCGCCGCCTGGTACTGGCTGAGGGTCCACGGTTCGTCGGGCGTGGTGACATTGATCAGGTGGTGCGGCACCGCCGCCTGCTCGGCGGGCGTGGGTTTCGCGGTGCCAATGTCCAGGCCGTGATACAGGTAACGCGAGTCGGCTGAGATGATCTCCAGCGGCAGATGTTGCGCCAAAGCGAGGGCGGCGGCGGTCTTGCCCACGGCCGTAGGGCCGACCAGCACGGCCACGAGCGGCCACGTTGCGGGCGCAGCGCTAGCCGGAGACGGCATTTTCGATCACATCGATGCGCTCAAGCACGCCGCCGGGCGCAAGCGCCACGGCCACGGCATCGATACGCCAGGGCACATCACCCAGCGCGTGGGCTTGCAGATAGTGTTGGGCCGTTGCGATCAGGTGGGCCTGCTTGCGGGGCGTGATCGCGTCTTCTGGCGTGCCAAAGCGCGTGCCGCGGCGGGTCTTGACCTCGACAAAGACCCAGGCCTCGCCGTGGCGGGCGACCAAATCCAGCTCACCGTGCGGGCAGCGGTAGTTGCGCGCCACCACGGTGTAGCCCAACTCCGTCAGGCGGGCGGCCGCCAGGTCTTCGCCCTGGCGGCCCAGGCGCACGCGGGCGTCGGTCACGGCAGCAGTTCGCGCAACTGCTGGCGGACTTTGTGCCAGCGGCTAGCGCGCTTGGGCGGACGAGCCGCGAGGCGCACATACTCGGTGAGCACCAATTGCGCCGTGCGGTTGAGATCGTACTGCTGCGCGGACTCAAGCGCCTTGGCGGCCATGGCGCGGCGCAGGTCGGGCGCGAGGACAAGGCGCATCAGCTTGGCCGTGAAGGCGGCCAGATCGGACGAACTGAGCAGGCCGTTCTCGCCGTCCACGATGGTGTCGCCGACGCCGGGCGAGTCGATGCCGAGGGCGGGCACACCGGCGGCCATGGCTTCGATGAGCGAGAAGGGATGCACCTCGGTCTCGGAGGCGGTGACGAAGACATCGGCCAGCTTGAGGTGGCTGGGCACCGTCGCATAGTCCACCCGCCCAAAGAACTTGACCTTGGCCGCCAGGCCGGAGCGCTCGGCCTGTTCGCGCAGCGCCGGCAGCTCGGGGCCGTCGCCGATGAGTGCCAACGCCACATTGGGCTCGGCGGCGGCGACGCCCAAGAAGGCCTGTAACAAAAACGGTAAGTTCTTTTCGGGACTCATCCGGCCGACATACATGAGCACCACCGCGCCCTCAGGCAGCCCGGCCTCGGCGCGCGATAGCGGTGGCGGCGAGGCGTAGGGCGAGAGATCAATGCCGTTGGGGATGACCTTGATTTCAGACTTGATGCCCAGGTCGCGCATGACGCGCTCAATGCCGGCGGACGGGGCAATGACCAGGTCGCAGTGGTCGCTAAAGTT
>JAYUUW010000073.1:0-11243 GCA_043754665.1 Anaerolineales bacterium
CTTCCAGCGCATAGTGTATAGCGCCTCGCTAGCCTACTGGATAGTTGCTAGTGCTTCACCAAAAGCATCAGCTACGCGCTGGTCCAAAATGCCGCTTAGCTGGAGTAGGACATTATCCTTGATGTAGACCCAGGGGTAATACAAGCCGCTTTCATACCAACCCAAGTCTTCGTAGAACTGATAGGTGGCGTTAAGCTCTTCTTGGGAATCGAACGCAAATACCATCCCACCTGCATCATCACCCCTTCCTGGTACATAAAGCTTGGCAAATTCGCCAGCGACCAGCGGCGCTCCAGACAGATCACTTGGATTATTCCAACTTAGCGCTTCGATCTCTAGCCCGGCTGTCGAAAACCTGTCCAGGACTTGTGCCAACGTCCACCGGGGAGAAGTAGTCTCTGCTGCTGATGGAGTGTTCATTGCCGGCGGCGGCATAGTTGCCAACGCGGTTTCGCGACTTGCGTTGCCGCAGGCAACCACCAATAGTAGCAGCACGCCTCTCCGCAAGTTTGTGTGCCTCATAGAATTTCCTTCGCCTGCCGCATGGGCAGCCGTACCGTCACCACCGTCCCCTGGCCCTCGCGGCTGCGCACGGCAATCTGCCCGCTGTGCCGCTGCACAATCGCCTGGGTCAGCGCCAGTCCCAGGCCGCTGCCAGGCACCCCGCGCGCGCCGCGCCCGCGATACAGCTCTTCCCACACATGTGGCACTTCTCCGACCGGAATGCCTGGCCCGGTGTCAGCCACTTCCATGACCACCGCGTTGCCGTCCTCCGACGCCCGCACTTCCAGCGTGTCGCCCGGCCGGCTGTACTTGATGGCGTTGTCCAGCAGGTTGTGCGCCACCAGCAGTAACAGGTCCGCGTCGCCCGAGATCGTTGGCAGCGGCCACGGCGCTTGCGGCAGGGTGAGCGTCAGCCGCCGGCCGTCGGCGCGTTCCTGCCCTAGCTCCACCACCTGGGTCAGCAGGTCGGCCAAATCCACCGGGGCCAGTTCCAGCGGCCGGCTCTCTAGCTCCGCCAGCTTGCGCAGGTCGGCTGTCAGCCGGCTAATCCGCCGCACCTGCGCCTCCACGCTGCCCAGCGCCTCGCCCTGGCCGCCTTCGTTCTCCTTGGCCAGCGCCAGCCCGGCCTGCATGGCCGTCAGCGGGTTTTTAAGCTCGTGGTCCAGCCGCTGCAAAAAGCGCCGCCGGTCCTGCGCCGCCGCCGCGCTGGACTCCGCCAGCGCCTGTTGCTGCCGCCGCTCGGCGCGGGCCGCCGTCACCGTCATGGCCGCCGCCACGGCCAGCCCGGCCGCGCTCACCCCTAGCCCGACAAATAGTGCGATGGTGGCAATGTCTATTGATAGCCGCAGCACCGGCAGGCTGCTCAGCGTCAGTGTCAGCGCCGCGGAGGTCAGCCCGCACAGCAGGGCCGGGCCCAGCGCCGCCAGCCACGGCCACGTCCGCCTCACGCGCCGGCCTCCACCGTGCCTACAAACCGGTAGCCTTGCCCCGGTACCGTCTCAATGTAGGTCGGCGCGGCTGGGTCGTCGCCCAGCGCCCGCCGCAGTTCGGCAATGCGCGTGTCCACCGTGCGCGTGCCGGTCGGGTAGTCCCAGCCCCACACCGCATCCAGCAGCCGTTCACGTGAAATCAGTTCGTCGGGGTGGGTAATCAAGTATTCCAGCAGCGCGTTGGCCTTGGGCGTCAGCGGCAGTTCGCGCCCCGCCAGCCAGGCCCGGTGCGCGCTGCGGTCCAGCATCAGTCCGCCGCTCACTAGCTTGGCCGCCGTCGCCAGCGGCGGCTGGCCCGGCCGCACCCGCCGCATCACCGCCCGCACCCGCGCCACCAGCTCGTGCGGGTCAAACGGCTTGTTCAGGTAGTCGTCCGCGCCCTCTTCCAGCGCCATCGCCCGCTCGGTCGACTCGCCCACCTGCGTCAGCAAGATCACCGGGGTCCAGTTGCCGGCCCGCCGCAGCCGCCGCAGGGCCTCGCGCCCGTCCACGTTCGGCATCAGCACGTCCATAATCACCAGCGCCGGGGCGAAACTGCCCGCCAGCGCCAGCGCCTCGGCCCCGTTGCGCGCCACCGCCACCGTAAACCCCGACCGCTCCAGAAACGGCGCCAGGTTGGCCGTAATAGCGTCTTCGTCATCCACCAGCAGCAGCCGTGCTTTTTCGTCCATACGCAGCCAATCGCCTATCACCTAAGACCAGAGTCCGCCCCTCATCTGACGCCCGTCCGGTCGAATTTGCTCCATTATAGGGGCATTGCCGGGGTGACATTCGTCACCGGTAACGGGCGATTCGTCCCTTGACGCCCGCCCCCAGCCGGGAGTATAATCGCTATACCCCTCCCCCCTGGGGGGGGGATAGGAGACCTAACCGATGCAGACCACGACTAAGGCCGAAGCCCAGCGCCGGATGAAGAGCATTGCCGGCCATGTGCGCGGCATCGAGCGCATGCTCGAAGAAGATACCTACTGCATCGACATCATCAAGCAGATTCAGGCGGTGGACGCCGCCCTGAACAAGGTCAGCGGCCTGCTTTTGGAGGGCCACCTGCATTCGTGCGTCATCACCGCCGTACGCGGCGAAGACTTGGCCGAGCGCGAGCGCGTGCTGGCCGAGATTGCCAGCGTCTTTGAGACCTCCACCAAGGTCTAGTTCGGTTACCTTATTGCGCCAAAGGAGCGCCCCCATGACCACCATCACTCTCAACGTCCCTGCCATTTCGTGCGGCCACTGCGTCAAGACTATCCAAACTGAGGTCGCTGAAGTGCCCGGCGTCACGCGCGTGGCCGCCGACCAGAAGACCCGCATCGTCGTCATCGACTATGCGCCGCCCGCCACGCTTGACGCCATCGAAGCGCGCCTGGCCGAGATCAACTACCCGGCTGAGAAGCTGGTCGCGCTCTAAACCTGCTCGCCCGCCTCAGAATCGCAGCCTATGTTCACCAAGACCGTTACCCTGCCTATCACCGGCATGACGTGCGCCAACTGCGTCAGCACCGTCGAACGCAACCTCAAGAAGCTCGAAGGCGTGCAGACCGCCGCCGTCAACTTGGCCTCCGAGCGCGCTTCGGTCGAGTTTGACCCGTCCCAGCGCACCCTCGGCGACCTGATTGCGCGCGTGGAGAAGGCTGGCTACGGCGTGGCCCTGGGTGAGGCGGTGCTGCCGCTCCAGCCCGGCCATCTGGCCGACGACAACGACGGCCGCCGCCTCGAAAAGACCCTGGCCGCGCTCGAAGGCGTGTTGGCGGCCAGCGTCAACGTGGCCGCCGAGACCGCCGCCGTGCGCTATGTGCCCACGCTCGTCACCCAGGCCGAGCTGCGCCGCGCCATGACCGCCGCCGGGTTCGCGCCGCTGGAAGTCACCGGCACGGTCGAAGACGCCGAGCGCACGGCCCGCCAGAAGGAAATTGCCCGCCAACGCCACCTGTTGCTGGTCGGCTTGCTCTTCACGGTGCCGCTGTTCGCGCTCTCCATGAGCCGCGATCTTGTCCACAACGTCCCCGGCTGGCACATGGTGCTGCCCGGGCTCTTCCAGTGGCGCTATCTCGACTGGCTGTTCCTCGCCCTGGCCACACCGGTGCAATTCTATGTCGGCCGCCAATACTACGTCAGCGCCTACAAGGCCCTGCGCAGCGGCACCGCCAACATGGATGTGCTGATCGCTATGGGGTCGTCGGTCGCCTACGTCTACAGCGCCATCGGCCTGGTGCTCGGCTGGTTTGGCCTCGCCGCCATCGGCCACCTGTATTTTGAGACCGCCGCCGTCATCATCACGCTCATCGTCCTGGGCAAGTTCCTCGAGGTCCGCGCCAAGGGCCGCACCTCCGACGCCATCAAGAAGCTCATGGGCCTCCAGGCGCCCACCGCCCGCGTGCGCCGCGCCGGTGAGGAACGCGATTTGGCTGTGGACGATGTTCTTGTGGGGGATATCGTGATCGTCCGCCCCGGCGAGAAGTTCCCAGTCGATGGCGTCATTATCTCCGGCCGCTCCTCGGTCGATGAGTCCATGCTCACCGGCGAGAGCCTGCCGGTCGACAAAGGCCCCGGCGACAAGGTCGTAGGCGCCACGCTCAACCGCCAGGGCCTCATTGAGTTCGAGGCCACTCGCGTCGGCCGCGACACCGCCCTCGCGCAGATCATCCAGTTGGTGCAGATGGCTCAGGGCAGCAAGGCCCCGGTACAGCGCCTGGCCGACCAAATCTCGGGCATCTTCGTCCCGATTGTGCTCGGCGTGGCCGCCGTCACCTTTCTAGCCTGGCTGGCTGTTGGGCTGCTCAACGGCGGTGCGCTGGCGGCCGTCTTGCAGCAAGCCTTGATCAACGCCGTCGCGGTGCTGGTCATCGCCTGCCCGTGCGCGCTCGGCCTCGCCACCCCCACCGCCATCATGGTCGGCATGGGGCAGGGCGCCGAGGCCGGCATTCTCTTCAAGAACAGCGAAGCCTTGGAGCGCGCCGGCCGCCTCGGCCTGGTGGTGCTCGACAAGACCGGCACCATCACGCGGGGCCGCCCGGCCGTCACCGACATCGTGCTGCCCGGCCCCGGCGACAGCCACAGCGCCCCGGCCTCGGCGCTCTTGCGGCTGGTGGCCAGCGCCGAACGCGGCTCTGAGCACCCGCTGGGCGAGGCCATTGTGGCCGAAGCCCAGGCGCGCGGTCTCACGCTCGCCCAACCCGCCGGCTTTCAGGCCGAAGCGGGGCATGGCATCGCCGCCGAAGTTGAAGGCCACGCCATCCTGGTGGGCAGCCCGCGCCTCATGGCCGACCGTGGTCTCGTCCTCAATGGCCTCTCTGAGGCCGTGGACCGCCTCCAGGCCGAGGCCAAGACCGCGATGGTCGCCGCCGTGGATGGCGAAGTCGCCGGCCTGATCGCCGTGGCCGACACCCTCAAAGACGGTTCGCGCGAGGCCATCGCCGAGCTGCACCAACTGGGTCTCCGGGTGGTCATGCTCACCGGCGACAACACCCGCACCGCCGAAGCCATTGGCCGCGTTGTGGGCGTGGATGAGGTGCTGGCCGAGGTGCTGCCCGGCGACAAGGCCGCCCATGTCAAGCGCTTGCAGGCCGCCGCTGGGGCCGAAGGCGGCCGCACCCTTATCGCCATGGTGGGCGACGGCATCAACGACGCCCCTGCGCTGGCCCAGGCCGATGTCGGCATCGCCATCGGCACCGGCACCGACGTGGCCATGGCCGCCGCCCCAGTCACGCTCATGAGCGGCGACCTGCGCGGTGTCTCGCGCGCCATCGCGCTCTCGCGGGCCACGCTGCGCGTCATCCGCCAGAACCTGTTTTGGGCCTTTTTTTACAACGCCATCCTCATCCCGGCGGCGGCGCTGGGCTTTCTCAACCCCATGCTCGCGGCCGGCGCCATGGCCTTTAGCTCGCTCTTTGTCGTCGGCAATTCGCTGCGCCTGCGCTCGCGTAAGCGGTAACTGGCCCTCCGCTTGCCCTCCAGCCGTGACTCATGCGGTCCGGCCAGATTTGGGCCGCCAATTACCTACGGTTGCCCTTCCGGCCTTGGCTGTGCTATATTTACTGCATCTTGATACGTCCCGGGGTGAACACCATCCCATACCAACTCTGCTGTGTATCTAACACTCAGGAACGGGCCCTAGTAGCCCACGGGTGGATGTTGGACCAGCCGGGCAACGATGCTAAAGCACCGCATCACTAGTTCAACAGGCGGACCTATAAATTGACAAAATTTTTCAGATTGGCCCATGTACTGATCCTAGCCATGCTCTTGAGCGCGGTGAGCGGTACTTTGCTGAACGTGACCGCTGCTCCGCTGCCCGCCACATCGCCACTACTGGCTGCGTCAGCGAGTTACTCCGTTCTGGGTGGCGAGACAGTCACCAATACTGGTGCGACCACCCTGCCGGGGAATCTGGGTGTCAGCCCAGGCTCTGCGGTTACTGGCTTTCCCCCCGGTATCGTCGGCCCTCCAGGCGAGATCCATGCTGCTGATCAGAGCGCGGCTGACGCTCAGGCTGACAACACCGCCGCATTCATCGCTCTCGATCAAGGCTGCACTACCACCTACGGGGGCACCCAGGACCTGACCGCCGTCTCGCCTCTCGGGCCAGGTGTGTACTGCGCCCCCGCCTTCTCACTGTCTGGTAACCTGACGCTAAGTGGGACCGTAGGCGTCTGGATTTTCAAATCTGGAGCCGATCTCAATACATCGGTCGATTCATCCGTTACCGCTAGCGACCCGTGTAATGTGTGGTGGCGGCTGGTTTCGTCGGCGACGCTATTACCGGGTACTGTGTTTTTAGGAAATATTCTAGCGGACACGTCTATCACCCTGCAAACCGGTGCCAGCTTGAACGGTCGCGCCTTCGCGCGCACTGGTCAAGTGGCGTTGGACAATAACACCATAACCGGTACGACCTGCCTCGGGCCGCCAGCCGCGACGAGCACGCCAACATCAACTAACACGCCCACGGAAACGCCCACGGTGACTGAAACACCTACGCCCACGGTCACCTCCACGGCGCCGCCGCAGAACACGGCTGTCCCGGCCTCCACGAACACCCCGCTGCCGCCGCCGCCGGCGACCGCCACCGTTACCGCACCCGCCGTCGTGGGACTGCCTGCCACGGGCGGTGGCCCCCTGCCGGCGGAAGGCTTCCCTTGGAGCCAGGCTCTGGTTCTTGGCGGCCTCGGCGCCCTCGCTGTGGGGCTATGGGGAGTGTACCGCCGCGGGCGCGGGCTCGGGCGCTAGCCCTCGCGTACCGATGGTGACCACCCGATTCGGCCGCCTGCCGGCCGGATTGATCATGGCGGCCCTCGTGGTCGGATGTGGACTTTCACAGACGGGTGAGGCTCAGCTTGAGCCTCACCCGTCTCCTTTAGTGCCAACCTCGGTTCATTTGGCTACCCCACGCCCGTTGTCGTCAACCACGTCGCCGGCTACCCAACCCCTACTCTCAACGCCCATTCCACCCACAGCCTTGCCGCCGCTCGTCGCTCCCGGCCTCGACCTGCTCGCCGGCCCGGTCGCGGTGCCACTAGAACTCCTCATCCCGGCGCTCGACATCAGCGCGCCAGTTGTCGGCGTCGGTATCACCGCCCAGAATGTCATGGACGCGCCCAAAGGCCCTATTGATGACCCGATCTGGCAGACGGCGTTCTGGTATCGCGGCAGCAGCCTTCCCGGCGACTCCGGCACGGCTGTCCTCGCCGGCCACATCAACGATCCGCTCAGCCGGCCCGCCATTTTCGCCCACCTGAAAGACCTTGTGCCGGGCGACAGCATTGTCCTGCACGACACCCGCACCGGCCGCGACCTGCGCTACCTCGTCACGCACTCGGAGGTTTATTCCTTGGCGCAGAGTGCCGACCCGGAGGTCCTGGCGCAGATTTATGGCGCCGGCCCGGCCGCCGGCCTCGGCCCACAGCCTTCGCCCGATGGCCTCGCGCACCTCACCCTCATCACCTGCGCCGGCTACATCGTTAATGGTGAGTTTGACCATCACATCGTCGTCTACGCTACCCTAGACTCTTGACCGGCCGGCCCCACCCGCGCCTGACGCCATCGCCCGCCCCGCCTAACCTCCTAACGCCTTGTCAGTTTCCACTCGGCGCGGTAACATAGATTTCGGTGTCGTGCGCTTGAATTGTGTCGTTAGTGCTTCCTTAAGGGGCCACTGGTAACCTTTGCCTATGCCTTCTCGTCGTGATTTTCTCAAACTCACTGGCCTGGCCGCCCTCGGCGCGGCCCTCCCGCTCGGCCGTCCCAACTTTGCCACCCGGCGCGGCCCGGTCCAGCGCCCGCCCAGCCGCCGCGATCCGCAGAATATCCTCCCGCCCGGTGAGTGGCCCGCGAACGTGCCACTCGGCCGGGGCGTGCTGGGGTGGGGCGCCCCCATCCTCAACCGCCCGCACCGCGACGGCGCCATGATCGGCCCCGACAGCTACGTTTACCCCAATGAAATCGTGCGCATCGTGCGCTCGGTCGTCGGCCTGGGCGTGGACTACTATTCGCACGTCTGGTTCGAGCTCGAACAGGGCTACATCTACGCGCCCTACCTCCAGCCGGTCATGCACTCCCCCCAAACGCCGCTGACCGAGGTGCCGCCCGACGGCCTATGGGGCGAGATCGTCACGCCCTACTTCGACGCCCGCACTGCGCCCGACCCGGCCGCCCCCCTGGTCTACTACCTCGACCTGGCCGTGCCGGTCATCTATAGCTCGGTCTTCTTTCTGGCCGAGATCAAGACCGGCGCGGACAGCCAACCCTGGTATCGCGTGACCACCGAGACCGAGTTAAACCTGTGGATTCCAGCCACCGCCTTCCGCATCATCCAGCCCGACGAGCTGACGCCCATCTCCCCCGAGGTGCCGGCGCAAGAAAAGAAGGTCGTCGTCTACCTGGAGCAGCAAGCGCTCTCGGCCTTCGAAAGCGGCCGCGAGGTCTTCCGGACCCGAATCTCCTCCGGCCGCGACTACTTCGCCGAGGACGGCGCGACCGTGCTCAACGGCACGCCGCTTGGCCCGCATGTCATCGGCACCAAGCGCATCTCGCGCCACATGGTCGGCTCCGATTACACCGACCCCGGCATCGGCTGGGTGTCGTACTTTTCAACCAACGGCGCGGCCCTGCACTCCACCTATTGGCATAACAGCTACGGTCTGCGCCAGTCGCACGGCTGCATCAACTGCCGCCCCGCCGACGCCAAGTGGCTCTTCCGCTGGACGACGCCCCAGGTGCCGTACCATCCCGGCATCGTGAACGTCCACTGGTACGAAACTGAGCGCATCACCACGGTGGACCTGCGAGAATCCGTCTAAGATGGACCCGAACAACATCCCGCTCGGCCTAGCCTTTTTAGCGGGATTGGCGTCGTTCATTTCGCCCTGCGTGCTCTCCCTGGTGCCGGCCTATGTCGGCTACCTAGGCAGCCGCGCCGTCGTCACCACCGGCCAGCCGGGGGTGCATCGCTGGGCCACCTTCTCGCATGGCGTCGCCTTCGTGCTGGGCTTCAGCGTCTTCTTCATCGCGCTCGGCGCGGCGGCCAGCGCGGTGGGGTCGCTCACCTATTCGCTGCAAGAGCCGCTCACCCGCATCGGCGGGCTGGTCGTCATTGTCTTCGGCCTGCACACCATGGGCGTCATCAAGCTCCCCTTCTTGGACTATGACACCCGCCGCCAGCAGGCCCCCGACCCGCGCCTCGGTTACGTCTCTTCCGCCCTCATGGGCGTTTTCTTTTCTGCCGGCTGGGCGCCCTGCATTGGCCCGGTGCTCGGCGCAGTGCTCACCATGGCCGTCAGCGGCAGCAGCCTCAACCAGGGCGTGGTGCTGCTCACCGCCTACTCGCTGGGCCTGGGCATTCCGTTCTTGCTCGCCGCCGCCGGCCTCACCAACGCCAGCAAGTTGTTGCTGCGCGCCCGGCCCTACATGCGCTATATTTCCATCGCCACCGGGCTGTTCCTCATCCTGATCGGCCTGATGCTTTTCACCAACACTATGACTCGCTTCGCCACGCTGGCCTCCGTCGGCCAGTTGCAGAACCAAATCGACCAGGGCGTCATCGACTTCTGGCGCTGGCTCGCCGGCGGGCAGGGGTAGCGCCGTGCCGCCCTCGGCCGGTTCCAACCGCGCCCCGCTGCTCATTCTCGGCGGCGGCCTGCTCATCGGCCTGGTCGCCGGGTTGCTCGTCTTTATCGGCCTCCCGGCGCTGCCCAATCTGTTCGCGCCACCGCCCCCCAGCGGTGGCCCCACGAGCACGCCCGCCCCCGCGCCCATCGTCGGCGCGCCCGCGCCCGACTTCACGCTGCAAGACCTGGACGGCCACGCCGTCACGCTCTCCGACCTGCGCGGCCAGGTGGTCATCCTCAACTTCTGGGCCACCTGGTGCGGCCCGTGCCGCCTTGAAATGCCGCTGCTCCAGGCCGCCTATACCTCCCAAAAAGATCAGGGCCTCATCATTCTCGCCATCGACCTCGACGACCCGGCCGCCGATGTGCGCGACTTCCGCGACGCGCTGGGCCTCACCTTTCCTGTCCTGCTCGATCCCGGCACCACCATCACCGATCTCTACCGCGTGCGCGGCTGGCCGACCAGCTACTTCATCAATCGCGATGGGTTCGTGAGCCGCCAGCACATTGGCGCCCTGTCGGACGGGCAGCTCACCGACTACCTCAACCAGCTTGGATTAGGAGAGTAACGCGCCCATGGCAGACTCACCCCGCCCCGCCGGCAGCCGGACTCCCGTCACCGGCCGCTCCCGCGACCTCGTCATCGCCGCCGACCGGGCTATCTTGGGCCTCTCGCGCCATTGGCTGCTGTACCTCAACCTCTTCGTTTTCGTCTATGTCGGGCTGCCGTTCCTCGCCCCGGTGCTGCTCGAAGCCAAGCTGCCCGGCCCGGCCCGCGTCATCTACTCGCTCTACGGCAGCCTGTGCCATCAACTCGGCTACCGCTCCTGGTACTTGTTCGGTGAGCAGATTGCTTACCCGCGCGATGTCTTTCAGGCGTATTCCGGCATCGACCCGAACAACCTCGAAGCCATGGTGCAGGCCCGCAACTTCACCGGCAACGCGCGCATGGGCTACAAGGTCGCCTACTGCGAGCGCGATACCGCAATCTATGGCGCGATCCTCCTGGGCGGGATGCTCTTCGCCCTGCCGTTCGTGGGCCGACGCCTTAAGCCCCTCAACTGGATCGCCTATGCCGTCATCGGCGTCGGCCCCATCGCGCTCGACGGCTTCTCGCAGTTTTTCAGCCAGTACCCGTACAACACCCTGGCCCTCTTCGCCTGGCTGCCCTACCGCGAAAGCTCGCCGGTTCTGCGTGCTCTTACCGGAGCGCTCTTCGGCTTTGCCAACGTCTGGCTGGCCTACCCCTACTTAGCGCAGTCCATGGCCGATGTGCGCCACGAGCTTGAGACCAAGCTCCGGCGCGCCGGTCTGCTGCGCTAACCCGCCATCCGCATCCGCACAGAATCAAAAAAGGGCTGAGGCATTTCCGCCTCGGCCTTTTTGCATTCTATTGTTCCCTGCCGACTGCCTTTCACAGGCCGCCGAGTAGCACCACCAGCGCCCGCCTGTCGCAGCCGTTGTCATGGAGCCGACCCCAAAGGAAGGGAAAACGCAGCACGAGGGCGAGCCTGCTGCATCTTGGCTGATTGGGTTAGTAACCTGACAGTCCAAGGCGAGCCAGGTTCCAGCGTCCGCTTGTCGCAGCCGTTGTCATGGAGCCGACCCCAAAGGAAGGGAAAACGCAGCACGAGGGCGAGCCTGCTGCATC
>JAYUUW010000074.1:0-11843 GCA_043754665.1 Anaerolineales bacterium
CGCAATGACGGTGAAGGGTACCACAGCCGTCAGCGCCACCATTCCGGCCACGGCCAACGCCGGCAGCCCCCGCCACCAGCGCGCCAACCCGGCCGCCAGCAGCACGCCCAGGACCGAAATAGCCGGGAAAATCAGCCGGCCCTGCGAAGCCCAGGTGAGGCTGGTCCAGCGGATCAGGCCGACCACGATCAGCACCAGCCAGGCCAGCAAAAGCGCCCACACGGCCACGCTACGGGCGTCGAGCGTGCGCCAGCGCCGCAAGGCCAGTCCGCCCGCCACCGCCAGCCCGGCCAGCGCCACGCCCGCCATCAGCGTGAGGGCGAGATACGCGCCCTCGGGCAGCGGCACGCTCACGCCGCCGAACAGACCCCAATAGGCCTGCACAAAGCCCACACGCTCGCCCCACAACTGCCACAGTGTGGCGGGGTGCGGCCGCGCCCCCACGGTCGCCAAGAACGCGCTCCAGCCCAGCCAGTCGCCGTAGAGCAGGTAGTTGCGGCCAAACCACCAGCCGCTAATCAAGATTGCCAGGCCGTAAATCACGGCCAGCGGCTTGAGGAGCGGCAGACTCTGAGTCACCCAAGCCTTTAGACCGGCCGGGTGCCGCAAAAGTTCCCCGCCGGCCAACGCCGCCCCGGCCAGCGGCCACAGCCCGAGCGCCGAGCTTTTGCTCAGCGCCGCCCCGCCCAGCAGCAGGCCCATGGCCACCCACTCGCGCCGGGCGGGCGCGGCCGGGGCGCGCAGCCAGCGGGCCATCAGCCACAGCGCTGCCGCCGAGAGCGTGATGGCCAAGTTGTCGTTGTTGACCGAGGCGCTGATGAAGACAAACATCGGCGTGAAGGCGGTGAAGCCTGCCGCCGCCAGCGCCAACGCGTGCCGGCCGGGCAGCGCCTCCAGCGCGAGGCGGTAAGTAAAGTACACCGTGACCGCGCCCAGCAGCACCGACAGCAGCCGGATGAGGCGCACCGCCAGCACCGAGCCGGTCCACGGCCACTGCTCGCGGGCCGTGTGGATGATGATGTTGTTGTTGCCGTCGGCGGTAATCACGCCGTTATCGGCGTGGGGGTTCACCCAGCGCACCTCGGGCAGGTCGCTGGTGTCGATCCAGCGCGTGGCAAGGGCCATCAGCGCGTAGTACAGCGGCGGCTGGCTGCCCTCTTGCCGCCAGGGGCCGGGGTCGGTCGGGTCTTGCACCGGCAGGCCGTTGCCGTCGGCCAGGGTCTTGACCATGGGGTAGTGCCACAGCTCGTCTGACACCTCGAACAGGGGCGTGACCACGGCGTAGACGCTGCCAAGCATCACAAAGACGGCCAGCAGCACAGGCAGGCCCCAGCGGCGCAGCGGCGAGGCCGGCGGCGCGGTCGGAGAAAGCGGAGGAGGTGTCGTCATGCGCGCGACCGGCGCAGGGCCGGCCTTAAAGGGAGCGATAGAAAGCCAGCGTATCGGCCGCGATATGGTCCCAGCCAAAGTGCGCCGCAAGCCCTAGCGCCCCCTGGCTCAGGCGCGCCCGCACGGCCGGCGCGTTCAGCAGGCCGGTCACCGCCAGCACCAGCGCCGGGGCCGACTCGGGCGGCACCAGGCGGATGTTCTCGCCATCGCGCAGCTCGGGCAGCGGCGCGGGCGGCGTGGTGGTGATGACCGGGCAGCCGTGGGCCAGGGCCGCCAGCAGGCTGCCGCGCCGGAATGATACCCCATCCCGGTAGGGGAGCACCACGGCATCGCAGGCCAGCAAGTTGGCCGACACCTCGGCTGGGGGAATGAAGCCGGTGCGCAGAATGCGGTGCGCCACATCGTAGCGGCGGATCTGCTTGTCAATCTGCGCGCCAAAAGCCGCGTCGGTGGGGTCGCTGGCCCCGGCCGCGCCGCCGATGAGCACCAGCTTTACCTTGGCCTTGCGGTCGTCCAGTATCGCCAGCGCGCTGATGAGGGTATCGCCGCCTTTGGAGGCGTTGAGGAAGCCAAAGTAGCCCAGCAGCATCTCGTCGGGCTGCACGCCCAGCGCCAGCCGCCAGAGCGTGCGGTCGTAGTTGTCCGGCGGCGCGGGCGCGATGTTGCTGCCGATGGGGATGTGCGTGAGCTGGCGCACGCCGCCGCGCCGCGCCAATTCGGCCGCATCCGCTGGGTCGGTGGTGATGACGCCCGCTGCGCGCCGTGCCAGGCGGTTGATGGCCGCTCGCCGCAGACCACCGGCTTTGGGGAACAGATAGGGTTCGCGCAGATCGTGAAAGGTGACGACCATCGGCACACCGGCGACATCGGGCAGGAAGTGGATTGGGGCCGAGAGCCCATAGGCGGCGGTCTGGTACTGCACATTGAGCACGTCGAGCTTCAGCCGCTTGGCTGCTGCCCGAATTTGCCACAGCGCCCCCCAGCCCCAGCGCCCGACGAGGGGGTGGACGGTCACCGGCCCGCTGCCGCGCGCCCGCGTGTGGGTGAGCACGTGCACCTCCGCACCCTGGGCGGCCAGCGCCGCCGCCAGCTCGCGGGTGTAGTCGCCCACACCGCCCGGCTGAGGCGGGTACTCGCCGGTGACCAGGCCAATGCGCATCAGCCGCGCAGCCCCGAGCGCAGCACGGCGCGATAGGCGGCCATGCGTTCCTGCCGCAGTTGGCGCTTGTGGCCCAGCGCACCCTTGAGCGCCTCGACGACCAACTGCGCGGCGAACTGCGCCAGCAGCCACCGCCGCAGTGCCCCCGCCGCCAGCGCGCCATGGTACTTGCGCACATATCGCACTTTGCTAGTGTTGAAGCGGATGTGCGTGGCGGCCGGTACCTGCGCGCTGGAGCGTGCCTCGGCGTGGATAATTTTGGCCGCCGGCAGATGGACGATGCGCCACCCGCCCGCCCGCAGCCGCCGTTGCCAGTCCAGCTCCTCTGAGTACATGAAGAAGCCTTCGTCCAGCCCGCCCACTTTTTCCCAGGCGGCGCGGCGCACAAACAGGGCCGCGCCCACCACCCAATCGACCTCGGCGGGCGCGGCGGTCGGCAGGTCTTCGGCGTAATAACGCCGCAGCCAACTGCGCGGGGCCAGACGTTGCAGCCAGGTGCTCTCGAAGAATGTCAGCGCAAGTGTTGGGAAGCGGCGGCGCGTGGACTGCGCCCCACCCTCGGGCCACAGCAATTGCGGGCCGACCAGGCCCACGTCCGGGTTTGCGTCGAGGTAGCGCTGCATCTCGGCCAGCGCGTCGCCGATGATCTGCGTATCTGGGTTGAGGATGAACAGATAGCGCCCGCGCGCGGCGCGCAGCCCGGCGTTGTTGCCACGGGTATAGCCCAGGTTCTCGGCGCTGGCGATGAGTTGGACGGTGGGGAATTCCGCCGCGACCATGCCCGGCGTGCCGTCGGCCGAGGCTGAGTCGACCACAATGACCTCGACACGCGAGTCGGTCAGCGGCAGGCTGGCGAGGCAGGCCCGCAGCAGCGCGCGCACGTTCCACGAAACAATGATGATGGAGAGTTCGGGGAGCTCCACTGGCGTCGCGCCCGCGCCGGCGGTGGGGCCGGCCTGCGCCCAGCCGGCAGGCCCGCCGGCCGCCGCGCTCACTACAGGTTGCGGCTGACGAAATACTCGGCCAGGTCGAACAGCGCCTGACGGTACTCGTTGGCGGGGGTGGCGGCCAGCGCGGTCTGCGCCCGCACCACATAGGCCTTGGCCTCGTCCAGCGCCTCAGCGATGGCCGAGGAGTTGCGCACCGCCGTGACCACCCGCTCCACGCGCTCGTGGTCGCCGGCGTGGCCGTTCAGCAGGTCGGCCACGTTGGCATCGTCGGGGTGATGCTCCATATAGCGCAGCACCGGCAGGGTGAACAGGCCTTGCCGCAGATCGCTGCCCACCGGCTTGCCCAGGCGGGCCTGATCGCCGCTGAAGTCGAGAATGTCGTCCACGATTTGAAAGGCCATGCCGATCTCGCGGCCGAAGACGCGCATGGCGGCCACGGTGTGATCGTCGGCATCGCCCAAGATGGCGGCGGCCTCGGCCGCCACAGCAAACAGCGAGGCAGTCTTGGCGTAGATGCGGGCCAGGTAGCCCGTGCGCGAGGCCTCGCCGCGCCCAATGAACATCTGGTTAATCTCGCCGTTGACGATGACCATGAGCGTGTGCGAAAACACGCCCATGACGCGCACCGAGTTGGTCTCTGACGCCAGCTCGGCCGCGCGGGCGAACAAGAAGTCGCCGGTGAGCACGGTCGCGCCAGGGGTCCACTGGGCGTTGAGCGTGGGCAGCCCGCGCCGCAGCAGCGAGCCGTCAATCAGGTCGTCGTGCACCAGTGTGGCCGTGTGCAGCATCTCAATCGCCGCCGCCAGCGCCACGGCGCGGGCCGGGTCGGCGTCGAACAGGCGGGCGGTGAGCAGGGCCGTGGCCGGGCGCACGCGCTTGCCGCCCGAGGCCAGCAAGTGGTCGAGGGCGCTGGTGAGGGCCGGGTGCTGATTTTCCAGCGCGGCCTCCCGCATTTTGGCTTCGACCAACGCCAGGTCGCTTTGAATCGGCAAGAAGATGTCAGCCGTTGTCGTCGTTTGCATCGCGATCACTCTACAACTCCCACCGAAACAGCCGCGCCGCATTCGCGGTCGTTATTGCAGCCATTTCAGCCAGCGGCCGGCCCCGAATGTCAGCCAGTTTTTCAGCCACATAGCGGACGAAGGCCGGCTCGTTCCGCGACCCGCGCCGGGCTTGCGGCGTCAGGTAAGGGGCATCGGTTTCAATCAAGATTCGGTCGGCGGGCGCGGCCTGAAAGATCGCCCGCAGGTCGTCATTCTTTTTGTAAGTCAGCGGCCCATCCACCCCCAGATAGTACCCGGCCGCCAGCGCCGCCTCGGCCAGCGCCGCATCGCCGGAGAACGCGTGCAGCACCACCCCCGCCATGGGGGCCAGCGCGCTCAATTCGGCCAGCACCGGCGCGTGGGCGTCCCGGTCGTGAATGATCACCGGGCGGCCAAGGTCCTGGGCCAGCGCCAACTGCGCGCGGAAGGCTTGGGTTTGTTCCGATTGGGATACTGTCTTCCAGTGTAAATCTATCCCAATCTCACCCACTGCGTCCACTTTTGGATGCCGCGCCAGGGCGCGCAATTCCGCCAGTGTCTCATCAGAAAAGCCCTGCGTGTAGTTCGGGTGCACCCCCACCGCCGCCCGCACTTCCGGGTAGCGCTCGGCCAACGCCACCGCGCGCCGGCTGGTGGCTAAATCCACGCCGGGGATCAGCACCCGCACCACCCCGGCTTCCAGCGCCGCGTGCAGCACCGCCTCGCGGTCGGCGTCGAACTGCTCAAAATCCAAATGGCAGTGCGTGTCAACCAGGCGCAGCGGCGCGTCAGCCGGCAGCACCGGCGGCTAGGGCGCCTTCAGCCCGGCCAGGCTCAGCCCGGCCAGGCTCAGCCCGGCGCGCAGCACCGGCTGCACCTGCTCCGGCTGGAGCACCTCGCAATACACGCGGATGATCGGCTCGGTGCCCGAGAAACGGATAAGCATCCACCCGCCGCCGTCAAAATTGAACTTGAAGCCGTCGGTGGTGTCGATGTTGGCGACTTTCAAGCCGCCAAGCTCAAGGCCGGCCTTGGCCCCTTGCACCCGCTGGCGCACGCTGTCGCGCTCGGCCGTCGGGAACTGCACATCCACCCGGTCGTAGTAGTGCGCGCCCACTTTGGCGAACAGCAATTCAAGCAGCTGCGATGGCTTCTTGCCGGTGCGCACCATGAAGTCGAGAAACAGCAGGTTGCCCAGGATGCCGTCGCGCTCGGGCACGTTGCCCTTGAAGGCGTAGCCGCCGCTCTCCTCGCCGCCGATGATGGCGTCAGTCTCCATCATCTTGGGGGCCACATACTTGAAGCCCACGCCGGTCTCGTACACCGGCACGCCGTACAGCACCCCCAGCTTGTTGAGCATGGAAGTGGTGCTGAGCGTCTTGACGATCGGCCCACGCTGGCCGCGCACCTCGAGCAGATAAAGCGCCAGCAGCGCCATGACCTGCAATTGGTTGAGGAAGCGGCCCTGCTCGTCGCCGATGCCCATGCGGTCGGCGTCGCCGTCGGTAATCAGCAGCACATCGGCGCCGGTCTTCACCGTCGTCTGCAAGCCCACATCCACGTTCGGCGGGATGGGCTCGGGCCGGCGCATCTCCGGAAAGGTGGGGTTGCGCGCGGCGTGAATCTCTTGGATGGTGGTCTTGCCGCCGCCGATCAGCCGCGGGAACCAGCCGCCGCCGTTGCCCCACATAGCGTCAACCAGCACGTTCAGGCCGGCGGCCTTGATGGCTTCCAGATCAACCAACTTCTTGAGGTTCTCAATATAGGCCGGGGCCGCGTCGAATTTGACAATCAGCCCCTTGGCCGCCGCGTCAGCATAGGCCAGGCGCTTAACGCCCTCGCTGCCGGGGATGGCCGCCTCGATCTGCATTAGGCCGTCCGGGTCAATGGCGCCGCCGTTGGGGTCGCGCACTTTGAAGCCGTTGTCGGCCGGCGGGTTGTGCGAGGCCGTGATGTTGATGGCGCCCTTGGCCTTGCGCTCGACCACCGCGTAGGCGATGACGGGCGTGGGGGTCGGGCCATCGGTCAGCCACACCTTCAGGCCGTTGCCGGCCAGCACTTCGGCCACAGCGGCGGCAAAGGTCTCCGAGGCAAAGCGCTTGTCGTGCCCCACCACCACCGCCTCGCCGGCCCAGCCCTTGCTCAGCAGATAGGCGGCGAAGCCCTGGGCGCAGCGGCGCACGTTGGCGAAGGTGTAGTCCTCGGCGATGACGCCGCGCCAGCCATCGGTGCCAAATTTGATTACGGCTTCTTCAAGCATCGCGTCTGCCTCCGGCCTAGACTTCGCGCCCATTCTGCAGGGCGTCGAGGTCAGCGTCGACCATCATGTGCACCAACTGGCGAAAGTCCACTTGTGGCTCCCAGCCCAGCACCCGGCCGGCCTTGCTGGCATCGCCCACCAGCAAATCCACCTCGGCCGGGCGGAAGAAGCGCTCATCCTGCACCACATGGCTGTGATAGTCGAGGCCCACATGATTGAAAGCCGCCTCGCACAGCTCGCGCACGGCATGCGTCTCGCCGGTCGAGATCACGTAGTCGTCCGGGTGGTCCTGCTGAAGCATGAGCCACATGGCTTTGACGTAATCGCCGGCGAAGCCCCAGTCGCGGCGGGCTTCGAGGTTGCCCAACCGCAGCTCGCTGGCGCGGCCGAGCTTAATCAGCGCCACGCCGTGCGTCACCTTGTGGGTCACAAATTCCAGGCCCCGGCGCGGGCTTTCGTGGTTAAACAGAATGCCGCTCGAAGCGTGCAGGTGGTAGCTCTCGCGGTAGTTGATGGTGATCCAGTGGCCGTAGACCTTGGCCACGCCGTACGGGCTGCGCGGGTACAGCAGCGTGCGCTCGGTCTGCGGCACTTCCTGCACCTTGCCGAACATCTCGCTGCTGCTGGCCTGGTAAAACCGAATCTTGGGGTCCACCAGGCGGATGGCTTCGAGCATGCGCGTGACGCCCAGGGCCGTGAACTCGCCAGTGAGCACCGGCTGCTTAAACGACGTGGGCACAAACGACTGCGCCGCCAGGTTGTAGACCTCGCTCGGCTGGAACTCTTTTAAGATGTCGACGATGGACATCTGATCGAGCAGGTCGCCCTGGGCCAGAGTGATGTCGTTCTGGATGTGCTTGATGCGGTCGAAGTTGACCGTGCTGGACCGGCGCACCATGCCGATGACCTGGTAGCCCTTTTCCAGCAAGAGTTCGGCCAAGTAAGACCCGTCTTGGCCCGTAATCCCCGTGATTAACGCAGTTGGCATGCTACTCCCTCAACGAGTGTCTCAGCGGCTCCCCGCCGCCACGCTGTCGGCCACCCTGGCCCGCTCATAGTTCAACAAGTCTTGCAGGGTCTGCGCCAGCGGAATGATCGGCTGCCAGCCGGTCTGCGCCTGCGCACGGCGCGCATCGCACACCAGGTCCGGCAAGTCGCTGGGCCGTAGGCGCGTCTGGTCGAGTTCGACCGCGATCGGCACTGTGGCCAGGCTGAGCAGCGTGTCCAGCAGGTCAGAGATGGCGTACGAGCGGCCGCTGCCCAGGTTATAAACTTCCCCCGGCGCGCCCTTTTCGAGCGCCAGCACGTAGCCGCGCATCATATCGCGCACATCGGTGAAGTCGCGCCGGGCCGCCAGGTTGCCCACCTTAATCACCGGCGGCTGCTGCCCGGCCTCAATCGCCGCAATCTGCGCGGCAAAGTCGGCGGCCACAAAGCGGCGGTGCTGCCGGGGGCCGATGTGGTTGAAGGGCCGCACCCGCACTACCGGCAAGTGGTGGCTCAGAAAGTATTGCAGGCCCAGAATGTCTTGGCCCACTTTGCTCACACCGTACGGGCTGTCGGGGCGCAGCGGTCGGTCTTCGTTCAGCGGCAGATCGGCCGGCCCCACCACCCCATATTCGTCGGCCGAGCCAATGACCAGCACGCGCGGCGCTTGCCCCAAGCCCACCAGCGCCTCCAGCAGGTTCACCTGGGAGCGGAGGTTGGCCTCTAGCGTCTCCCACGGGTCTTTCCAACTATCGCCCACGTGGGCCTGCCCGGCCAGGTGATAGATGCGGTCGGGCGCCACGGTGGCGAGCATGTCGCGGGTGGCGGCTGGATCGCGCAAATCGACGGGCAGCAGGCGCACGGGTTCGGCCAGGTAGGGCGGCCGCTGCGCATTGCGGTCGCAACCCCAAACCCCGGAAGCGGCATCGACTAGGTTGTCACGCTGCGAGAGCAAATGGTCGGCCAAATGACTGCCCGCAAAGCCGCCCACGCCCGTTATCAGTGACCGCAACCTACCTCCAGGGCCTTCGTGTGGTCTATGTGTGATTTATTTCCCAGATGACTTTTATTATATCTTGTTTTGTCCGGGTCGCCTAATGAAGCGCCGGCGAGCGGGCCAGAATGTTTTTTCACCGCTTTTGACAGATTGGGCGGGTTGGGTATAATGACTCGTATCCCCTTTAACCTGCTCCATATTGTTCCGGAGGTTGTCGCACGTGACCGAAGCACCCACACTCCAGCCACCCCAACGGCTGGAGGATTTACAACGCAAGATGAAGCTGACCGGGAAGGTCAAGAAGGTCGAACTCTTTGGCGCCTTTATTGACGTGGGCGTCGGACGCGACGGCCTGGTTCACATTTCCGCCCTGAGCAAGAAGCCTGTTAACAAAGTCGAAGATGTGGTCAAAGAAGGTGACGACGTCACCGTCTGGGTCCGCCGCGTCGACCTGCAAGCGGGCCGCATTGACCTGACCATGATTGAGCCCACTGCCTTGGACTGGGAAGACATCAAGCCCGGGTCAGTGATGAACGGCAAAGTGGTCAAGATCGAACGCTTTGGCGCCTTCGTGGAGCTGGGGGCCGAACGCCCTGGCCTGATCCACATCAGCGAACTCGCCACCTACCGGGTGGAAGAAGTGACCGAGATCGTCAAGATGAACCAAGAGGTTGAGGTGAAGGTGCTGGCGGTCGATGCTCGCAAGAAGCAGATCAAGCTGAGCATCAAGGCGCTCGATGTGTTTGAAATCGAGCCGGACGAGAACGAAGAAGTCCCGCTGACGGCGATGCAGATCGCCCTGCAGCGCGCCCAGACCCAGCCGTCTGACGACACAGGCGGCCGGCGCGCCAAAGACAAGCAGCGCCAGCGCGGCACGCAGGAAGACATTCTGAGCCGCACGCTCGCCAGCAAGCGCAAGTAGGCGGCGGCGCTCTTAGCCGGACACGACAAAGCGGGCCACAACTGTGGCCCGCTTTTGATTGGCAGGGCTGGCGCGCCGGTCAGGCGCGGGGGCGAGCGGCGCGCTTAAAGCGCGGCGCTAGTAGTCTTCGTCCTCGTCTTCCCACAAATCTTCGTCTTCTTCGTCATCGTAGTCATCGCCGTCTTCATCGGCATCTTCTTCGAAGTCTTCTTCTTCCCACTCCTCGGTGGTCTTGTCTTCGGCTTCATCGACCCGCGTGTAGGTCAAGCAGCCGTTTTCCGGCTCCAACTCGATGGCCGCTGCGCCGCAGTACCCATCTTCTAGAAACACACAATCTTCATAGTGGCAGCGAATGCGGGGCATAGGCGCCTCCTCTTTCCCGGTGGAGTGGTAGTCGTTTGCACAGCCTCATTCGGCCGGCTCGGCGGCCAGCGAACGCCGCAGCCGCACCAGCGCCAGAATGAAGATGCCCGTGATCAATATGGCGGAAATCACGCAGTAAGGACAGACCGCGTGCAGGACGAACAATTCGATATAGGTAAGATAAGCTGAGTATAGGGTTCCTGTCAATGCCATCCCAAAAACGGCCAGCGGACCGTAGTTTTGCAGGGCCGGCGAGCGGGTCTCGAGTACTAACAGCAGGGCGATAAGCAGGTAGGCGCCTACCCCAAATAGCGCAATCGGCACCCCGCCCACCTGTGAATAGACCGAGTTGTTCACGCTCTCGCAGTCACCCACGCCGGAGCAAAAGGCCGGCGCGTTGGCGTACTTGATATAGGTCAGGTAGGCCGAGTCCAGCGCGCCGAGCAGGGCCAGCCCCACGCTCACCCAGCGGGCGCGGTCGGCGGCAAAGGCCGTTGCGAGCAACGTGCGCCCCGCGTTAGGCGTCGTCATCGAGCACCGTGTCTCCGCCATCCAGCAGCCAGACGGTAAAGTGGTCACCGGGCTGGGCGTGCGTAAGGCCCTCCGGCAGAATGAGCAGGCCGTTGGCCCGCGCCAGCGCCGACAGCACGGCCGAGCCTTGGTTGCCGGCGGTGCGGGCGGTGTAACTGCCATCGGCCCGGCGCGCCACAATCACGCGCAGGTAGGTTTCGCGGCCGTCCGATTCCATCGGCTCCAGCAGCGCGGCCGAGACCGCCAGCTTGTCCCAACGGCGGCGGCCGGCCAGCTTGAGCAGCGCCGGGCGCACAAAGACCTCAAACGTCATCAGCGCCGACACCGGGTTGCCCGGCAGGCCGAAGAACGGCACGCCATGCACCTGCCCGAACGCCAGCGGCTTGCCGGGGCGCATGCGCACCCGCCAGAAGCGCAGCCCGCCGTCGGCCTCGATGGCAGCTTTGACCACATCGTAGGCGCCGACCGACACGCCGGCGGTCGAGAGGATCAGGTCAGCGCCCTGCTCCTTGGCTGCCGCCAGCGTGGCGCGCACCGCCGCCAGTTGGTCGCCCACAATGCCCAGCCGCAGCGCCCGCCCGCCGTATTGCTCCACAGCGGCGGCGATGGTGTAGCTGTTGGTGTCGTGGATCTGGCCGGGTTCCAGCGCCACGTCCACCGGCCGCAGCTCGTCGCCAGTGGAAAACACCGCCACCAGCGGCTGCCGGTAGACGCTCACCTGGGCAAAGCCCAGCGCCGCCAGCAGCCCAATGGTCGACGCGCCCAGCAGCGTGCCGGCCGCCAGCACCGTTTGGCCCGCCCGCAAATCTTGTCCCACCGGCCGCACATTCGCACCGGCCTCGGGTGCGCGGTGGATCGTGACGGCGGCCGGTGGCGGCTCACCGGCCCGCTCACGGCGGTCGTCGGTGTCTTCCACTGGCACCACAGCGTCGGCCCCGGGCGGCACGGGCGCGCCGGTCATAATGCGCGCCGCCGTGCCAGGGATCAGCGGAGCCGGCATGCCCCCGCCCGCCGGCACATCGGCGCTGACGGGCAAAGTCGCGCCCACCGCCGCCTCGCTGCGCCGCACTGCATAGCCATCCATGCTGGAGTTAGCAAAGGGCGGCAGATCGTGCGGGGCCACAATGTCAACCGCCAGCACGCGCTGCGCCGCCACCGCCAGCGCCACCGTTTCGGCGGCGAGGGGCGCAAACTGCTCTAGGACGCGGGCGCGGGCCTCGCTGACGCTCAACATTTGCTGGACATTGCTCATGGGTGTGCCGT
>JAYUUW010000075.1:0-3757 GCA_043754665.1 Anaerolineales bacterium
AACAAATTAACTGTCATTCTGAGCGCAGTCGCGCAGCGCCGCTACCAACGCTCCGGTCGCGCGCGAAGAATCTCACCGCTCGACGTTCCCAAACGCCAATCTTGGAAATAGGCGTGAGCGCCCGGTTTCCCAAGCCCCCGGACTGCACTCCAACAAATTAACTGTCATTCTGAGCGCAGTCGCGCATAGCCGCTACCAACGCGCCGGCCGCCTGCCTTACCCAATCCCTCAATCAAAAATCAGCAATCACCAATCAGCAATCGCCTAGTTGGCGCGCGCCAGCCGGTAGAGCGTCCCGCTGAGGTTCACCAGATACAGCTCGCCCGCCTCGTCTTCGCCGAACGAGCTGATGTTGTAGCCGGTGGCCCCCCACGCCGTGACTTCCGGGTCGGGCGTCGCGGCGGGCAGCGTCCATACCTGGCCCGAGCAGTAGTCGCCGAAGAAGTAGGTGCCGTTCAGTTCCGGCAGGCTCGGCCCGCGATACACGTAGCCGCCCACGATCGAGCAGCCGCCGGCCTCCTGCGCGTAATACACCAGCGGCGGCACCGCGCTGAAGCCGTCGGGCGCGGCGCGCGGGGCCTCGCTGTTCACACGCAGCGCCTCCAGGTAGGGCCAGCCGTAGTTCTCGCCGCCGGCGCTGGCGGCGGGCTGATAGTTCAGTTCCTCAAAGGCGTTCTGGCCCACATCGCCCAAGTACAGGTCGCCGGTGGCGCGGTCGAAGCTGAAGCGCCACGGGTTGCGCAGGCCGTAGGCCCAAATCTCGGCCCGGCCCGCGCCCTGGCCGAAGAACGGGTTGCCCGGCGCGGCGCTATAGGGGGCCTCGTCGCCGCTTACATCGAGCCGTAACAGCTTGCCCAGCAGATCATCCAGATTTTGCGCGCGGTCGTCCGGGTCGTTGCCGCCGCCGCCGTCGCCCATGCCGATGTACAGATAGCCGTCTGGCCCGAAAGCCAGGTGGCCGCCGTTGTGGTTCCAGGCCGGCTGGTCAATGCTAATGACGGTCGAGCACTCGCCGGCGCGGTTGGCGTCGCCGTCCGCCGCCAGGCAGTGGTCGACCTGCGTGTTGCCGTCGAGGTCGGTGTAGTTAATGTAGAAGGTGCCGTCCGCCGCGTAGTGCGGCGAGAACGCCAGCCCCAGCAGCCCCTGCTCTGAGCTTTGGGCCACCTGCCCCTGCATGTCGTAGAACGGGGCGGGCAGCACTGCGCCGTCCGCCTGCACAATGCGGATCGTGCCGACCTTCTCGACCACGAACAAGCGGCCCGTGCCGTCGCCGGCATGGGTGACCAGCACCGGCTCGACAAAGCCCGCGGCCACTTCTTCAAACGTGTAGGCGGCCGGGTCCACCGCACCGGCCGGCGGCGCGGTGGCCTGCCCTAGTTCTGTTGGGGTGGCCTCGACCGCATCCGTTGGCGCAGTGTCATCGGTGGGCGTGGTCGCGGTGGCCGTCACTTTCAAGGGCAGATCAGTGGCCGCCGCGGCGGTGGGGGCAGTCGTAGCCGTGCCGGCCGCCGGGTTGCAGGCGGCCAGCGCCAGGGCGGCAGTGAGGGTCAGGGTAGCTAACAAGCGAGTCTTCATAATATTCTCCGACGATACAAGATGAGTAACATTAAGGCGGCTTCGGCGCTGAAGGCCAGGCTGTTCGCCAGCGCCAGCCCGGCAAACCCTATGGCCCGGCTCAGCGCGTAGCCGAGCACCACATACAGGAGTAATGTGATCGCCGCCAGCCACACCGGCGTGCGCGCGTCTTGGTGGGCGTAAAAGGTGCGGGCCGCCACCTCGATCAGCGCGTGGCCCAGCAGCCCAATCAGGTACATCTGCGCGGCCTGCGTCACCAGGGCCGAGGCCTCCGCCGTGAAGGCGCGGCCCTCCAGCACCAGCCGAATGGCCGGGCCGACCAGCGCCAGGCTCAGCAGCGTCACCGGCACCAGCACGACTATCAGCAGCCCCAGCGTGCGGCGCAGGGTGCGGCGCACCCCGGCCGCCTCGCCGCGCGCCACCTGCGCCGCCAGCGTGGGCAGCAGCGCCGTGCCCACCGCCGTGCCGATGATCGTCTCCGGCAGTTGCATGATGATCCAGCCATACACCAGGGCCGAAATCGCGCCGTCGACCATGCCCGAGGCCAGGTTGTCATTCACCAGCGGGATCAGCGTGAGGAAGCTGATGGTGACCACGCGCGGCCCCATCACGCGCAGCACCTGGCGCACGGCCGGGTCGCGGAGCGAAATTTGCGGCGTCCAGCGGAAGCCATAGCGCAGCAGGGCCGGCACCTGCACGGCGAGGTGCAGCGCCGCGCCCAGGATGACGCCGTATACCAGGCCGTGAATGCCGAAGCGCGGCACCAGCACCAGCAGGCCGATGATCTGCCCAACGTTGTACAAGATGGGCGCGAGCGCCGGTAATAAGAAGTGCTGGTTGGCTTGCAGCGCGCCGATCATCAGCCCACTGATCGAAAATAACAGCGTGGCGACCAGGTTGAGCCGCATGAGCTCGGCCACCAATTGCTGCTGCGGCAGCGCGAAGCCCGACACCACGAAGGTTTGCACGAAGAACAGCGGGTTCAGCGCCAGCAGCGCCGCGCCAATGGCGGTGACCACGAAGACCAGGTTGGCCACCAGCGAGAACAGCCGCCAGGCCGCCGCCCGCCCCTCGCGGTTGAGCGTGGCGGTCAAGATCGGGATGAACGCCATGGCCAGCCCACCGCCGGCGATGACGGCAAACAGCGTGTCGGGCAGGTTGTTGGCGGCGTTGAACGCATCCAGCGCCGGGTTCAGGCCGAACCGCCGCGCGATGAGGAACTGCCGCCCCAGCGCCACGATCTTATCCGCGCCGAAGCACACCGCCAGCAGCAGCGAGGCGTTCAGCACCCGCCGCCCATCCTGACTCGGCGCAGCCTGTGCGCGCTCTTTTTCTCTTTCTCTTTCTTTTTTCTCTTGCACTACGGTATCCCAATCTGGGTCTGCGCGTTCGCGCACGAACAGGAGGCCACCACCTGCGCGCCGTTGGTCAGGCTGCCATAGTACGGGCCGGTGCCGTAGTGCGCCACCCAGCCGCTCAGCTCAAACGGCGCAAAGCCGTCGGCCGGCACCCACTCGCCCAGATACTGGCGCGCCAGGTGCAGGTGCGAGCCGGTGGCGCGCCCGCCCTCGCAGCTGGGGTGGCCCAGCCGCGCCCCGGCCGCCACCACGCTGCCCACCGGCGCGCGGTCCAGCGTCGCCAGGTGCAGGTACAGCACCGACCAGCCGCCGCCGATGTCCAAGATGAGCCGCCCGTCGGCGCTGGCGGTCACCACGCCGGCGGCCACGGCCACCGCCCATTGGTCGTTGGGCGCACACCCGGCGCGCTCGGCCGGCGGCGCGAAGTCGAGCGCGGCAAAGGGCAGGGTGCTGCCGTAGCCGGGGTGCGGCCCGCCGGTGAAGGTCCAGCGCACGCCCGGCTCGAACGGCAGTTGCAGCGTGGGCTGCGTCAGCCCGCCGGGGATGACTGCGCCGGAATTGGTCCAAGGATCGCCGAACAGCCGCTGGTAGGTGGCCAGCAATCCTTCCGGCCCGGTCACCTGCGCGAAGCCCGGCGACTTATACAGCAGCGCCAGCAGCCGCGCCACGGCGAAGCTGCCGGCGTTCAGGCGGCCGTCGGCCGGGCGAAAGGCGCCGTCGGCCGTGGCAAAGCTGATCAGGCTGCCGTCGCGCCAGCCGTAGTAGCCGTAGTTGAGTTGGTTGCCGGCCCAGCCCAGTTGGTGCGAGAGGCCCGGCAGCAGCGC
>JAYUUW010000076.1:0-4904 GCA_043754665.1 Anaerolineales bacterium
GCACGGCCTCGCTGGTCGCGCCGTGCTCAGGGAAAATGGCCACGCCCGCCGAGACGGTCACGCGCCGCAGCGGCTGCCCGCGATAGCTGGTCTCTAGCCCGGCCACCGCCGCCCGCAGTTGCGCGGCCCGCTCCTGGGTGCCGGCCAGCGCCGCGCCCGGCAGCAGCAGCAGGAATTCCTCGCCGCCCAGCCGGCAGACGATGTCCTCGCCGCGCGTATGGGTTTGCAGGAGTTGACCCAGCTCGCGGAGCACATGGTCACCAGCATCGTGGCCCAGCGTGTCGTTAAAGGCCTTGAAGCCGTCAATATCAAACACAATCACGCCGACTGGGCGCTGCTCGCGGCGGGCGCGGTGCAGCTCGCGCTCCAGCGTCTCCTCCAAATAACGGCGGTTGAACAGCCCTGTCAGCGGGTCGCGGATGGATTGCTCGCGCAGCCGGTCGCGCAGGCGCAGGTTGGCCAACGCCAGCGCCAGGCTGTCGGCTACCGTGCGGGCGAGCTGCTGGCGGCTCTCCAGCCATTCCGCCACGGGGAGGTGCCCGGCCTCGAGCTCGGTCCCAGCCGCCGTGCTCAGGCGGCGCAGGTGCAGCACCCCCAGCGTTTCGCCCTGCGCCACCATCGGCACGCATAGGTAAGCTGCGGGCCACGGCTGAGCCACGTGCCCGCACACCAGCGCCGAGGCCGTCCCCACCACCGAATGGCCCAGGTCAATAGCGTGCACCCGGCTGCGGCGCAGCGCCCAGCAATCCTTTTGCTCAAATTCGGTCAGGAGCGTCGTGGTCGGCGGCGGCTCGGCTGTATCCAGCGGCCCCCAACGGGCCACGGCGCTCGCCAGCTGCCCGGCGGCCGGGATGATATACAACTGCCCGGCGTCGCCTGAAAACAGCGGCCCCAGCACCGGCGCCATCACATGGTAGGCCTCATCGGGCGTCACGCAGGTTTGCAGCAGGTCGTTCAGCTCGTTCAACAGCGCGCTCTCGCGGCTGCGCTGCTCGGCGTCGGTGAGCCAGCCGCGCAGCTTGGCGTTGGCCTCGCGCAGCAGCTCCTCGCCCGCTTTGCGGTCCGAGATGTCGATGATGGTCGCCAGCGTGCCGGTGAAGGCGCCGTCCTTGGTCAGCGGCGTGCCCGAGATCATGGCCGGAATCTCACGGCCGGCGCGCGTGAGCAGGCGCGTTTCGTAGCGGCTGGTCAGCCCGGTGAGGCGCTGCTGGGCGTGCTGCTCCACAGCCGCCCGCTCGCTCGGGGCGATGAGTTCCAGCGAGGGCCGGCCGATCAATTCGCCCGGCGGGTAACCCAGCATCTCGTGCAGGCGGGGGTTGATCAGGGTGATGTGGCCGGCCGCGTCTTCGAGCACCAGGCCCTCGGCCATGACGTCGGTGATGCCGGCGTTGAACTGGCGCAGGTGTTCGGCCTCTTCCAGCATGGCCCGGTAGCGCTCGCCGCTGTCGCGCAGGGCTTCCAGGGCCGCGTGCCGTTCCGTCACATCCTGCACCTGCGCGAAGAAGTACAGCGGCGCGCCGGCGCTGTCGCGCAGCAGCTTCACGGTCAGCAGCACCCAAATGGCATGCCCGGCCTTGTGGCGGTAGCGCTTCTCAACCTGGTACGACTCGCGCTCGCCCGACAATGCCCGGTCGCGCCCCGCCAGGCTGTCGGGCAGGTCTTCGGGGAAGGTCAAGTCGGCATGGCCCATGTGTTGCAGCTCGGTCATGCTGTAGCCGGTCAGGGCGCACAGCGCGGCATTGACCGAGAGGTAGCGGTCATCCAGCCCCGACCAGGCCATGCCGATGCCGGCCTGGTCAAAGGCGTTGGTCAACCGCTGCTGGCTCTCCTCCAGCGCCGCCTGCACCCGCTTACGCTCGGTGATGTCCTGAATCTGCGCCACAAAATACAGCGGCTCGCCCGTCGGGCTGTGCACCGCCGAGGCGCTCACCAGCACCCACACAACGGCGCCGTCCTTGTGCAGGTAGCGTTTCTCAAGCTGGTACGAGCGCGCGCGGCCGGCAGACAACTGGTCGCGGTGCTGTTGGTCGATCGCGCGATCTTCGGGGTGGGTAATGTCCTGCGCCGTCGTCGCCAGCAGCTCGGCGGCGCTGTAGCCGGTGAGGGCGCACAGCGCCGAGTTCACCTGGGTCCAGCGGCCGTCGAGCGCTACCAGCGCCACGCCGATGCTGGCGAACTCGAAGGCATTGTGAAAGCGCTGCTCGCTCTCTTGCAGGGCCGCTTCGGTCTGCCGGCGGGCCAGCACATCGGCGGCCAGCGCCTGGGTTTGGCGCTCCAGGCGCGCCAGGTCACTGCGGTGCAGCGCGCTGGCGAGGCCGATCAGGATGGTCACGAAGCCGTACCACACCACCAGCCCCACCGGGTCGTAGCCGGCCGGCAGCAGGCTGCGCAGGGCCAGCAGCGCGATCAGGTTGCCCAGCCCAACGAGCAGCGTCAGCGCGCCCGGCAGGAGCAGCGCCGCCAGGATGATCGACACGACCGGGTAGAACAGCAGCTCGGGGTGCAGCAGCATGTTGCGGTGGCCGGCCAGCACTAACAGCCAGGCCACGAGGCTGGTGGCGGCGATGGTGAGCAGGGTGGCCAGGGAGTGCCAGCGCGCCCGGTTGAGGAAGTAGGCCGCCAGCAGGACCGGCCACACCAATACCAACACGCGCTCGCTCTCTACCCCCAGTGTGCCGGCGCCCCAGCCGAAGCCGTAGATGCCGATGAGGGCGACCGTGATCAGCGCCAAGAGCCCGATGATCAGGGTGTTGAGCAGGCGCGCCCGGCGGCGGCGGTCTTCGGGCAGGTGCGAGGGCGGCAGGGTCAGCGCTTCCCAGGCGCGCGCCAGCCAGGCGGCCAGCGTGCGGGGCGGCGGCGGCGTGCGAGTGGGGGAAGAAGCCAGCGAGTCGCGCAAGGCGGGTGACCTTAACCTAGATAGGCATTCTATACTGTCGGGTGGGCCTTGTCGAATGCCGCATGGGTCGCCCCGGCGCTGCGGCCCGGTTCTGCTTTATAATCGCCCCCATGCTGCTCGCCTTATTCCAATCCATGCGGCCCAAGCAATGGATCAAAAACGGCATCATCTTCGCGCCGCTGATCTTCGACCGGCAGTTGCTATTGCCTTCGCCGCTGCTGCGCACCGTCGCCGGCTTTGTGCTGCTGTGCCTGCTCTCCAGCACGGTCTACCTGTTCAACGATCTGGCCGACCTGGAGAAGGACCGGCTGCACCCCAAGAAGCGCCTGCGCCCGCTGGCCGCCGGCCGCCTGAGCCGGGGCGCGGCCCTGGCCACCGCCATCGGGCTGCCGGCCGCCGCCTTGCCGCTCAGCTTCTGGCTCGATTGGCGCTTCGGCCTGATTGCGCTGGTCTACCTGGTCACCAACCTGTTGTACTCGTTCTGGCTCAAGCACATCGTCATCGTCGATGTGCTGGTGCTGGCTTCGGGCTATGTGTTGCGCGTGGCGGCGGGCGTGGTGCTGATTGTGGTGGAGCGCTTCTCGCCCTGGCTGTATCTGTGCATCACGCTTGGTGCGCTGTTCATCGGCTTTGGCAAGCGGCGCGGCGAACTGCTGCTCATGCAGGCCAACTCGGGCGCGTCGCGCCGGGTGCTGGCGGACTACACCATCCCGTTCCTCGATGAGCTGATTAACATGGTCGCGACCATGACGATCATGGCCTACGCGCTCTACACCTTCTCGGCCCCCAACCTGCCCGCCAATCATGCCATGATGCTGACCATCCCGGTGGTGGTCTACGGCATCTTCCGCTATCTGTACCTGATCCACATTAAGGGCGAGGGCGGCGCGCCCGACGAGCTGGTGCTCACCGACCGGCCGCTGCAAGTGGCCTTTGGCCTGTGGGGGCTGCTGGCCGTGGCTGTGCTCTACCTGAGCCGGTAGGCATGGCCGCCCCCCTGCGCGCCGCGACGGCCTCGGCCCCCGGCAAAGCCATTCTACTGGGCGAGCACGCCGTGGTCTACGGCCGCCCGGCGCTGGCCGTGCCGGTGACGCTGGTGCAGGCCACGGCCACGGTGACCCCGGCCCCGGCCGACTTTTGGATCGATGCGCCCGCGCTCGGGCGACATTACCGGCTGGCCGACGCCCAGCCCGACGATGTGCTGGCGTTGGCGGTGAACCTGGTGCTGCGCCAGGCCGGAGTGCTATTGCCGGCGGCCACGCTGCGGGTCGAGAGCACCATCCCCATCGCTTCGGGGCTCGGCTCGGGCGCGGCGGTGTGCACGGCGGTGGTGCGCGCCCTGGCGGCGGCGCTGGATTTGTCGCTGGATGATGCCGCCGTGTCGGCGCTGGTGTTCGAGACCGAGAAGCGCCTGCACGGCACGCCCTCTGGCATTGACAACACGGTGGTGGCCTACGCCCGCCCAGTCTACTTCATCGCCGGCCGCCCGCCGGAGCCGCTGGTGGTGCGCCGCCCGGCCCAGTTCCTGATCGCTGATACCGGCCGCCCCAGCCCCACGCGCCTGACCGTGGGGGCGGTGCGCGCCGCGTACACGCAAGACCCGCCGCGCTATACGGCCCTGTTCGATGCGATTGCGGCGCTGGTCGAGCGCGCCCGCGCCATTTTGGAAGGCGCGGCCGATGAACCGCTCGGCCCGCTGCTGACGCGCAACCACACGCTGCTGGCCGAACTCGGCGTGTCGTCGCCCGAGCTGGAGGCGCTGGTGGCGGCGGCATTGGCGTCCGGGGCCGATGGGGCTAAACTCTCCGGCGGCGGGGGCGGCGGCAATATGCTGGCGCTGGTTACGCCGGCCACGGCCGCCCCGGTGGCGGCGGCGCTGCGGGCGGCGGGCGCGGTGCGCGTGTGGGCCACCCACCTGGGCTTAGGCTGAGACAACTATGCTGATCTTTCTGAAACTCGGCGGCTCAGTGATTACCGACAAGCACACGGCGCGGGTGCCGCGCTTGCA
>JAYUUW010000077.1:0-1684 GCA_043754665.1 Anaerolineales bacterium
TGCACCAGCACCAGCAGCGGGCGCGGCCCGGTCTCGCCGGCCGGCACGCGCGCCGGGTAGAAGATGCCTGAGGCCGCGCCGCCGTCGGCGGTGTCAAACTCAATCACCCGCGGCTCGACCAGCGCCGCCGAGTCGTACACGCCGACCGCACTCGTGGCCCGCGCCACCGCCGCGCCGCTGCGCAAGTCCACAGCGATAATCGTGTCGGGATGCGTGGGCCGCCCCGCCACCAGCGCCGCCTGGTTACCCTGCATGCTCAACTCGCTCAACCAGGAATAGCCAGTCGCGATCTCAGTGACAGTGCGCTGGGGCCAGGCCACGCGCTGCAAATGGGCGCGGCTGGCGTGGTGGCGCAGCGCATACAGAGCCGTGCCGTCGGCCGCCCACTGCGCGCGGCGCTGCCCCGGCACCCAATCCGGCCCGCCGATCTCGCCGGGGCCGAGGTCGAGGCGCTGGGCGGTGGCCTGCGGGTCAGGCGCATCGAGCCGCGTGACGTACAGCGAGCGCCAGCCGCTCTGGTCGCTGGCATAGGCCAGGTGTTGGCCGTCCGGGCTGAATTGCGGCCCGCTGTAGGCATAGCCGGGCTGGGCCAGCGTCCACAGGGCCAGCGGGAACGCGTGGGCGGCGTGGTGCCACTGGCCGGCGGGCTGGCCCAGCGCGGCGACGACCACGCGGCTCTCATCCCACGGCATGACAAACTCGTCCCACTCCATCCAGGCCAGGTAGCGGCCGTCGGGCGAGAAAACTGGATTGAAGGCGTACCATGGGTTGGCCGAGAGCTTGACCGGCAGCGCCTCGCCGCGCACATCCACCACGAGGACGTTGCAGCGCTCGTCCTGCTCGGCCAGGAAGGCGACAAAGCGCCCATCGGGCGAATAAGCCGGCGCGGCCACGCCCGCATAAGCCGGCGTGAGCGCCCGCTGGTCGCCGGTATTCAGGTCCACGCCGTGCAGCCGCCCGCCCTTTCCGGCGTACACCAGCACGTTGCCGCGCACGGCGTAGGTCGCGCCGCCGTAGCCCACCCCGCCCGACGGCGGCGGCTCGGTGGTCACGGCCTGCGCCAGCCCAGTGCTCAGCGACTGGCGGTAGATGGCTTTGCGGCCGTCGGCCTGGCGCACGTAAAACAGCGCGCCGTCCGCGCCCAGGCTCGGTTCGGACAGGCTATGCGATAGATAGAGGCGGTTGAGGGGAAGGGCCATAGCCGAGATCAAATCCGGGTCAGGGTCTCGTCCGCCGGGCGCACCAGCGCGGCCAGCACGGCGGCGCGGTCGTGCGGCGAGATGTCGGGGTGCGCCTCGAACGCGGCGATCAGGTCGGGCCGCCGCATGGTCACGTTGTCGGTCAGGCAGCGCCGGTAGAGCGGCACCAGCGCCGCCACCAGACTGCGCACGTCCTCAAAGTTGATGCGCCGGATCGCGTCGATGTCGGCCAGCAGGCTGGGCTCCACAATGGAAATCTGCGACTGCTGGGCCAGCAGGCCAAAGTCAATGCGCGGGTCGAACGCCGGAATCTTGGCCGGCATGCCGGTCGTGGCGTCGTAATGGTCGAGCTTGACGCTGCCGTCGGCGCCCAGGTCGAGGCGGCCCACCAGCATCTGCTTCTGCCGCGAGAAGTACGAGCCGGCCGCCAGCGCGCCGGGGTTGAACAGCGTGACGCCCTGGTGCTCCACCCGCATGGGGATGTG
>JAYUUW010000078.1:0-2754 GCA_043754665.1 Anaerolineales bacterium
CGACCTCCTTCGCTCGGATGCCGCCTGGGAGTGTAACCTTAAAATCTCGGAGTCATAACCTGAAGTCTCGTAGTAATGCGAAGTCTCGTTGTCATACTAATGAATCCGAAAATCACCAATCAGAAATCAAAAATCAGCAATCAACGCCGGCGGCTTGCAGGGCGGCGCGCACATCGAGGCCGGGGGTGTAGTGGATGGCGGCCATGCCCGCGGCGCGCGCGCCTTCGACGTTGTGCAGGAAGTCGTCCACGAACACGGCCTCGCTCGGCGGCACGCCCAGGCGGGCGGCGGCTAAGGCGTAGAGGCGCGCATCCGGTTTGGCGATGCGCTCCTCCGACGAGATGATGAACGTGTCAAACGTCTGGCTGGCGCTGAACAGTTCGGTGAACAGCGCGCGGCCGTCGGGCCAGGCGTTGCTGAGGATGGCGGTCTGGTAGCGCGGGCGCAGGCTGGTAATCAGCGCCACCAACTCGGCGTCGAGCTTGTCGCCGCTCCAGAAGTCCTTTTGCAGCTCGGCCAGCACGGCCGGCTCCAGGTTCAGCGTGCGGGCCACGTGGTCCCACACGTCGGCCACGGTGGCGTCGCCGGCGGTGGCGCGGCGGGCGGCGTCGGAGTTGAACACCAGCCGGCTGAGGCCGTGCGGCTCCAGGCCCAGGCGTGTCTCCCAGCGCTGGCGGCCAGACTGGTCCTCAGTGCGCAGCAGCACCCCGCCGAAGTCGAACAAGACCGCTGTGATCATGACACATCCTTATTGAAGGCGATGGTGCGGCGAAAGGTCACGAAGCCCAGCCGCTCATACAGGCCGAGCGCGCCGGTGGGGTTCTCGGCGTCGACGCCCAGCGTGGCAAAGCCCAGCCCTGCGGCCTGGAAGGCGCGGAACGATTGCGTGAGCAGGAAGGCCGCCAGCCCGCGCTTGCGCCACGGCCGGCGCGTGCCCAGCGAGCCGACCCAGCCGGTGGTGAAGCCCTGGCGCGCGTTCTCGGCCGGGTCGACCCGGTTGAGGCTGAAGGCGGCGATTTCTGCGCCGTCGTGGATGACCCAGGTGAGGTCGGGCCGGAAGGCGCTGTGGCCGATGAGGAACGTGCGCCAGTCGTGGACGGAGATTTCTTCGTGCTGCCAGTGGTCGGCGAAGGCTTCGTTGTCGGCCTGGCGCAGGGCCTCGTCGAACTCGGGCTGGTAAGTGGTGAGCGTCAGCCCGGCCGGCAGGGTGAGGGCGGGGATGGGCTGGCTCAGGTCGCGGCGCATGCGGTAAAAGTAGCGGATGGGGGTGAAGCCGTGGCGCTGGTAAAGGGCGACCTCGTCCGTCAGCTTTTCGTTGACGCCGCCGCGCAGCACGCGCGGGCCGGTGAAGCCAGTGGCGGCGCTGACCTCGGCCAGGCGGGCGCGGCCCCGGGTTTCGGCCCAGGTCAGCAGCGCATCCTCGAGGCCGTGGCCGCGATGGGCGGGATGCACGTCCGCATCAATGTGCGTGCGCGCCGCTTCGGTGGGCTGCGGATTGGTGAACAAGCGGGCGAAGGCGGCGATCTCGCCGGTGGGCGTCAGCGCGAGTTGCGAGTCGGTTTCGGCCGGCGACCACTCGTCCGCAAACTCGCGTTGCAGGTCGGCGAGCGAGGGCACGGTGGGGTTATCGTCGGCCTGGCCGACGGCGACGGTGAGGGCGTAGATACCGGGCAGGTCGGCATAGGCGGCGGCGCGCCAGGTGTAGGCGGTGGGCATGGGGCAAGCTCCGGAAGGCTAAGGCAGGTGGATGACGTACTCGGTGCTGTATTGAACGGGGACGAAGCCCAAGCGCTCATATAGGCGGCGCGCCCCGGTGCTGTTGTCGCTCTCGACATCGAGCGTGGCGTAGTCGAAGCCGGCGGCTTGAAAGGCGGCAAAGGCGGTCGCCAGCAGGTGGGCGGCCAGCCCCTGCTGGCGCCACGGCTGGCGCGTGCCGAGCGTATGAATCCAAGCGGTGGTGTGGCCGGGGCGGGTGTTCTCGGCGGCATGGACGCGGTTGATGCAGTAGGCGGCAATTTCGCTCCCGGCGAGGATGAAATAGGTCAGGTCGAGCCGGGCGGCGGAACTCTCAATATAGTAGGTCTGCCAATCGGCGCGCGAGATTTGGTCTTGCAGCGGGTGCTCGCTGAAGACTTCGTTTTGGGCCACGTGCGCGGCTTCGTCCAACGCCGGCGTGTAGGGGGTGAGTGTGAAGCCGGGCGGCAGCGGGCAGTCGGGCAGCGGCTGGTTGAGCGGCCGGCGCATGCGGATGAGCGTAAAGAGCGGCGTGAAGCCGTGGCGGCGGTAGGCGGCCACGCGGCCGGTGAGGTGGTCGCTGACGTGCAGGCCGATGTGGCGCGGCCCGGCGGCGGTGCGGGCATCGAGCACGGCGCGGCTGCGCGTCACCAGCCAATCGAGCAGGGTGTCGGTGAGGCCCTGGCTGCGATGGGCGGGATGCACATCGTCGGTGAGGTCGGCGCGGGAGGCCGCCGCCGGCGCGGGGGGGACGAACAAGCGGCCATAGGCGGCAATGGCGCCGTCACGCGCCACGGCCACGCGGGTGTGGGTGGCGGGCGGGGACCAGTCGTCGTCAAACTCGCGTTCCAGGTCGGCCAGCGGCCTGACCAGCGGCTCGCCATCGGCCTGGAAGATGGCGGTCTTGAGGGCGTGCAGGGCCGGCAGGTCGGCGGCAGTGGCGGCGCGCCAGGTGTAGAGAGCGGGCATGCGGGGTGTCCTAAAAGCGGGCGAAGCCGCCAGCGGCGCGGGGTTGGGCGG
>JAYUUW010000079.1:0-2926 GCA_043754665.1 Anaerolineales bacterium
GGCTAGACCAGCATGGCGATGACGGTGATGTTGTCGTGGCCGCCGCGCTTGCGGGCCAGCAGGATCAACTCGTCGACCGCCTTCTGCGGCGGCAGCGCGTTGATGATCTGCAAAATCTCGTCACCTTCCACCAGGTCGCTCAGGCCGTCGGAGCACAGCAGCACCTGGCAGCCCGGCTCCAGCAGCACGCCCTGGTTGCGCATGGATTGTTCGGGGGCCTCGTCGACCGCCAGCCGCAGGCGAAAGTCGGCGCGCACGTTGGGGTCGCTGCCCAGGTGGCGGCGCACGACGTGGCGGTGCGGGTGGGTCTTGGCCTCGGCCGGAGTCAGCAGGCCGCTCTCAATCGCTTCCTGCACAAAGGTGTGGTCCACGGTGGTCTGAATGATGCCGCCGCGCCGGGCCAGGTAGATGCGGCTGTCGCCGGCGTAGGCGGTGAACAAGCGCCGCCCGGCCACCAGGGCCACGGCGCAGGTGGTGCCCATGCCCTTCAGGTCGGCGTTGGCCAGCGCGGCGGCGTTGACCGCCCGCGCCGCCTGGCTGACGGCCTGATTGAGAATCTGCGCGTAATCGACGCCGGCGCTCTGCGCGACGGCCTGGGTCACATTCTGCACCACCAACTCCGAGGCCACCTCGCCCGCGCGGTTGCCGCCAATGCCGTCGGCGATGACGCCCAGGGTAATGGTCTCGCCCGATTCGCCGTAATAGAACTGCACGGCGTAGCGGTCCTCGTTATTCTTGCCGGTCTCGCCGGGGTGCGTGCCGTGCCCAAGGGTTAAATCGGAATGCGGGGTAGGGATCATTCGCTCTTCTCAGCAGACTGGGCGGCGTTAAGGCCGGTGGGTGGCGGTGCGGCAGTAATGGCAGGCCCATGCGCGCCGGTGACATCCAGGGCGGCGCCGTTGGAGTGCGCGGCGTTAAGGCCGGTGGGTGGGGGTGCGGCAGCAATGGCAGGCCCATGCGCGCCGGTGGCATCCAGGGCGGCGGCGGTGGGCTGATGCGCGGCAGCGCCGTTGGAAGCAGCGCCGTTCACGCCAGCGGGCGGATGCGCGGCCGGGTGATGCGCGCCGTTGGCGGCGGGCGTCAGCGGCACCACGCGCGCCCCGGCCGCGCCATTGGCGGCGGGCACATCGCGGCGCTTGAAGCGCAACTGCACCCGGCCGAGGTTGATGAGATCGCCATGCTTCAGTTCCGGCCCCGCCCCGGCCGCAATCGGCGCGTAGTTGATCCAGGTGCCGGAGGTCGAGCCGGCGTCGTACAGCCGAAAGACGCCGTTCTCATGCACCAGACGGGCGTGCAGGCGCGACACCGAGCGGTCATGAAAGACCGCCTCGGCCAGCGCGCCGTCGCGGCCCAGGGTCAGCGCCGCGCCGGCCACGTCGATGTCGGCCTGGGGCGCGCTGCCGCCGCCGGACTCCACCACTTCTAAATAGGCGGGGGCCACGGTCACGGTCACCGGCCGGGTGGGCCAGCGGAAGGTGGGCATGGAGACGTGCGGCAGGTGCGTCGCCCAGCCGGGGTGGCGGGCGGCGGCCGGGGGCGGTGCGGGCGGCAGCGCCAGGGGCGCGGTGCCCTGGGCGGCGTTAGCCACCGGCGCAACGCGCACGCGGCGCACCGGGCGCGGCTTCGAGCGGGCCGAGGGCGGCCGGGTGACGTTGGGCGCCGCCGGCGCGCCGGGCACGGTTGAGTCGAAACCGGCGTCATCGCCGCCGGCCAGGGCGGTGCGGGCGCGCTGGGCGCGGGTGAGGCCCCACCAGGCCAGCAGGCCCACGCCCCCGGCCAGCAGCACGCCCGTCAGCGCCAGCGCCAACAGCGGCCAGCCGGGCCGGTTGACCACCTCGGTCGGGTTCAGCACCGGCACCAGCGGCGGCAGCACAACGGCCGGCTCTTGCAAGCTCACCGTCACGGTCACCGGCTGGCTGGCGGCGGTCAGGCCCAGTTCGTCAATCAGCCGCGCTTCGAGCACATGCGCGGCGCTGGCGGCGTAGCCGGCCAGCGGCCAGGTGAGCGTAGCCGTGGTCGTCGCGGCGGCGCTGGCCACCACCACACCATCGACCAGCAATTCCACCGTTTGCAGTTGGCGCACATGGCCGTCAGGGAAGTCCACCGTCAGCGGCACGGCCAGGGCGGCCGGGTCGGCCAGGGCCGGGTCGTCGCCGGCGGCGGCGGCCACGCGCACCAGGCTGGCCGGCAGGCTGCCCAGCGCCACCGTGGGCGCTTCAATGCGCAGCGGGAAGATGAACTCGCCGGCCGGGAGCGCAATGCGGCTCTCCGCGCCGCCGCCCGGCAGTGTGACACTGGCGGCCAGCGTGTGCTGCCCGGTAATCGCCAGGGTCGAGCGATAGCTCAGGCGATATTGGCGGTGGTGGTCGGCCAGCACTTGATAGAACGGGTCGAGCGAGGCTTCGGCATTGAAGATCAGCCGCTGCCCGCCGCCGGCCTCCGCCAGCGCTTGCAGGTTCATCGCGCCGGTGGTGCCCTCGCCGCCGGCCGGGCCGACGAACAGCGTGTAAATCGGCACATGCACGGCGGCGGCGCGCGTGGCGGCGTCGGCCAACTGGCCGGAGATGTCCGGCCGCATGAGGCCGTTGGAGAGGAAGATCAAGAAGCGCGGCATCCCCGGCTGGGGGGTGAGGTCGGCGGCGAAGTCAAGGCCGGTGTTCAGCAGGGTGAAGGGGTCGGCCACGCCGCTGAAGGTGCTGCTGTACCCGGCGATGGCCTGGGCCACCAGCGCGGGGTCGGCGGCGTGCTCAATCAGCGGCCCGTCGGAGGTCAGAATGGTCACATCATCCAGCCCGGCGCGCAGGCCGCCCTGCGTGTAGGCCGTGAGCGCCGCCTGCAACTGCTCCAGCCGGGTGACGCCGTTGGCGTCGCGGGTGCTGAAGGCGTCGGTGCTGTCGAGCACAAAGACCACCTGCACGCCGATGTT
>JAYUUW010000080.1:0-4278 GCA_043754665.1 Anaerolineales bacterium
GATCAGGCATGGCCCGGTCCTTGGTTGGCGAAACTCAGCAGCAGGCTGATTATACCGTCCTGCTGGGGAAACCCCCTAAATTCTCGGTGTTTGGCGCTCGGCCGGACCGATTCCATCCTATTTCCCCTCCTTTTGTGATGGCGACGGCCGGCCGGGCCGCCTGTATGCTAGGCCCAGTTGTAATTGTAATTGTCAGTGCACAAGGAGATGACCATGTACCCGCTCGATATCAACACCAATACCGCTCTGGAAGGTCAGGCCGACCGCACGCGGGCGGTGAACGCCTACGGCTCGCACCAGTCCACGCCCGCCGCAATGCCCCGGCCCGCGCTAAACACGCCCGCCCAGGCCGCCCTGGCGCTTGCCGTGGTGGCGCCCGTCATGGCGCTCATGGCCTGGGGTCTGCTGGCCCACTAAATCCGAAAATTGCCTGGCCCGCGCCAGCGAGCCGCTTCCATTGTTTCCGGCCACCTAAAAACCCACCCGGGCTCCCCGAGTGGGTTTTTTGTTAGCGGTCCGCCTTGCTGGCCGTGACGCTCCCTCACGGGGGGTAGGTTTTTGCGGGCGCAGGGCTGTGGCCACGAATTGACACGAAGGGGGATGGGGTGAAGTTTGGGGAGCACTCGGCGCGATTTGAGACCCCCGGACAAGGCCCTGGCACAATGAGCCGCCCCAGACGAATTGGCACGAAGGGGCGTTGACGTGAGCCAGGTGACGTCGGGAGGCGCGGCGGGGCTACTGCCTAAGAAACACCTACCCGCGTGAGGCGAGTCCCCCGAGTCCCCCCTTTCCCCGCTCCCCCTTCGTGCGCATTCGTTCTTTCATTCGTGCTAATTCGTGGCCAACGCCCTTCCCCCCAACTCTAATCCAACTCTCGTTTGACGCTCCTCCGCATGGATGATAGAATCGCCGCAATCCGTAGTTCAAATGTCAACTTTGCCGTACCCCAGTTGATTCCTTACGCACTGCCGGTCACGGCCCACTGCCACCGGCAGTGCGTTTTAGTGTTTAGAAGGAGCTTTGCGCCATGACCACCACCCCCGCCGCCGCGCCTGCGTTCACCAAGGGCCTTGTCGGCGTTGTTGCTGCTCAAACCGCCCTCTCGTCGGTCGACGGCACCAACGGCATCCTCACCTATCGCGGCCTCAACATCGCCGACCTCGCTGGGCATGTGTCGTATGAAGAAGTGGTCTATCTGCTCTTCCACGGCCAACTGCCCACCGCGGCCGAACTGACCGCCTTCCAGCAGACGCTCATCGTCCACCGCGCGCTGCCGCAGCCCATCCTCGACGCCATCGCCGGCGCGTCGGCGGCCGCCACCCCCATGGACGTGCTGCGCACCGCCATCAGCATGCTGGCCTACTACGAGCCGGAAGTCGAAGACATTTCCGTTGAGGCCACGCTGCGCAAGGCTATCAAGCTGGTGGCGCAGTTCCCGGCCGTCGTTGCCGCCATCCATCGCCAGCGCGAGGGCCAGGCCCCGGTGGCCCCCAACAACGCCCTCGGCCACGCCGCCAACTTCCTCTACATGCTGCACGGGGCCGAGCAGAACGATTTGTCGAACCAGGCCATGGACCTCTACCTCGTCCTGCTGGCCGATCACTCGCTCAACGCTTCCACCTTCACCGCCCGTGTCACCGCCTCCACCAACGCCGACCTGCACGCCGCCATCACCGCCGCCATTGGCGCGCTGAAGGGCAACCTGCACGGCGGCGCGGCCGAAGCCACCATGAACACCCTGCTCGAAATCGGCAGCATGGGCCAGGTGGACGCGTTTGTCGACAACGCCTTCGCCACCAAGCGCAAGATCATGGGCATCGGCCACCGCATCTACAAGAGCGGCGATCCGCGCGCGGCCCAGTTGCTGCAGTGGGCGCGCCGCATGGAAGAGGCCCAGGCCAACGGCGCCGAGTATGTGGATATGGCCCTCGGCGTCGAGCAGGCCGTGCTCCGCCACAAGGAGCTGTACCCCAACGTCGACTTCTTCTCGGCCCCCATGCTCTACTACCTGGGCATCCCCACCGCGCTCGACACCTGCGCCTTCGCCATCTCGCGCGTCGCCGGCTGGAGCGCCCACGTGATCGAGCAGTACAAGGATGCCACCCTCATCCGGCCCGGCGCCGACTACATCGGCCCCAAGAACCAAACCTACGTGCCGCTGGCCGACCGCGGCTAAGCGCGCTTGTTGTGGGCCGGCGGGGCGGGGGGCATGCCTCCGCCGCGCCGGCCCGCGCCGCCTCACGGAGGTGTGCCCGTATGCTGCCGCCTCAACCTGACCCCGCCCCCGACGGTATGCCCGCCGCGCCCGGCGTCGCCCAACTGCGCTGGCTGATTGAGCACGTGGCCGCCGGCCAACTGCCCGTCAGCGCGCTGCTGAGCGCCTTTCGCGGCCTGCACGAGGCCATCGAGCGCCAGGGCCGCCCCGACTACCGCTCTAAAGAGGAGGCCCGCCTGATCTGGGATGTGCTCTGGGCGCTGGAGTTCTACGCGCCCGACCCCGCCCGCGAGGCCAACCCCGCCGAGTGGAACGACGCCGAGGCCATTTTGGCCGAAGTGCAGCGCGTTGGCCGCCGCTTGCAGGAACTCTAGGCGCATGTCTGTGGGCCTCTCGCACGCCGGCGACCCGCGCTTCGCCGATTTTCCACCTGACCCCGGCATCGCCCAATTGCGCTGGTACGTGGCCCAAACCGCCGCCGGTGTGCTTACCATTGACGAACTGCTGGCCGACTTCCGCGGCCTGCACGAGGCCTCCGAGCGCATGGGCCGCACCCAATTCGCCTCGCCCGCCGAGGCCCGCGCCATTTGGGATGTGCTGTGGGCGGTGGAGTTTTGCTCACCCCACGCCGCCCAGCAGCCGAACCCCGAAGACTGGTACAGCCCCGCGCAAGTCCTCGTGATTGTGCAGCGCACTGCGGCCCGGCTCGGCGCGCCGCCGCGCCCCGCCTAACCCATGGCGCTGTACGGTTACAGCGCCCGCCGCGCCAGCGGCTGTTCGAGCCTGTGGGTCAGTTTGGCCGTGGTGGGCGTGCTGGCGGGCCTGGGCGTGGCCGCCTTCTTGGCGCTGCCGCGCCTCACGGCCGTCTCGCCAGCGCGCGGCGCGGCACTGGTGCCGGCCGGCGCGCCGCTGCGCCTCAGCTTCAACCGCCCCATGGATACGGCGTCGGTGGAACAGGGGCTGAGCCTCACGCCGCCGGTGCTGGGCGCGTTTAGCTGGGAAGGCAATACCCTGCTCTTCCGCCCGGCCCAGGCCTGGCCCCTCAGCAGCACCGTCACCGTGCAGCTCTCTGGCGGGCGCAGCCAGGCCGGTCTGCCACTGCTGGGCGCGCAAACCTGGTCCTTCGCCATTGGCCCTCTGCGGCTGGCCTACCTCACCGGCGACCCGCCCAACCTGTACCTCACGCCGGTCGAAGGCGACCCGGCCCCCCAGGCGCTCACCGCCGAGCCTTACGGCGTCTATGACTACGCCGTCAGCCCGGACGGCACGCAGTTCGTCTACGCCGCCCGCCGCGCCGATGGCGGGGCCGACCTGCGGCAGGTGAACACCGACGGCAGCGGCCTGGCCGACCTGCTGCTCTGCCCCGGCGAGGCCTGTGTGTCGCCCGCCTTCGCGCCCGACGGCCTGCGCCTGGCCTACCAGCGGCATGTGCTGGTGGCGGGCCTCACCGGCGCGCCCGGCTTTGGGGCCGCCCACATTTACGTGCGCACGCTCGCCACCGGCGGCGACGAGCTCATGAGCGACGCCGAGGCCCGCTTCCCGCGCTGGGCGCCCGACGGCCGCCTGGGCTACCTCGACACCGGCCTGGAGGCGGTCGTCATCCACGACCTGACCACCGGCGCGCTTACCTTTGTGCCCAATGCCTCCGGCGAGATGGGCACCTGGTCGCCCGACGGCCTGTACCTGGTATACCCCGAGCTGGCCTTTCCCGACCTGCCCGCTGATGACACCCTCCCCGGCGCGGACGAGCTGACCGGCGCGTTCTTCACTTACCTCACCCGCGTCACGCTCGCGACCAACGACCGCCTCAACCTCTCCGGCGACCAGGCGATTGTGGACGACGCCTCGCCCGCCTATGCGCCTTCGGGCGGCTGGATCGCCTTCGGCCGCAAGCTGCAAATCCTCGACCAGTGGACCCCTGGCCGCCAATTGTGGCTCATGCGCCCCGATGGCGCCGAGGCCTACCCGCTAACCGCTGATCCGATCTATAATCACAGTGCCTTTACCTGGAGCCCCGACGGCCGGCTGCTGGCGTACATGCGCTTCCAGACCGCCGACCAGAC
>JAYUUW010000081.1:0-29518 GCA_043754665.1 Anaerolineales bacterium
GACACGTCCTTGCGCTCGATCTCGCCGCGCGTCACCTTCTGATACCACTCCCACAGGGCCACCGAGTCGGTCGTGCCCCATTTGAGCGTCAGGTTGCTCCACTTGGTGCGCCCGGCCAGCTTATGCACGTAGCTGTTGTTGCCGCCCTCGGCGTAGTCGGTCACTTCGGTTTCGACCTGCAAGCCGGCGCACTCCGTGAAGCCGCCGTGGTCAACGCCGTCGATTTCGATAAAGAAGTGTGACCCTAAGTACGGGTCGGTGCGGGAGCCTGTGGCCGGCATAGTTAGCGCCTCTTAACTGCGTCGTTCAATTTCACGTTAATGGCCGCGATCTGCTCTACCCAGCGGTGGCGCTCGAAATGATCCATTTCGAGCACGAATTCCGGCGGCCAGTGAAAGTGATAGGCAATGTAGGCTACCTCCTCGTAGAGCTTTTCTATGGGGTAGCCCGCAACCCCCCCAGGTTGCCAAAGTCCACCTCGAATTGCGTCGCGCACTGGGGGCACTGCACCGGCACATGGCTGTCGCCGCTTTCGTTGATCTGGCGGTAGAAGCGCTGCAAGTAGGCCAGGTCGCTCGAGAACAGCCCCTCCACCTGGCGCGGCGTGACTTCCGAAATCTGCCCCAGCCGCGTGATCACCCGCGCCAGCAGGATGATGACCAGATAGGCCTGGTTCGACTTCACGCGCGGGTCGCGCAGCGGCGCAATCTCATCCAGCGCCGTGGCCAGCCGCATGGTGCCGGTCTTGTGCAGGTTGCCGTCGGCATCCACGTAGCCGCGCGGCAGCGTAAACTCATACTCAGTCTTAAGAACGTTCGGCATGGTTTTGTCTGGCGGCCCTCACCGCCTGGTGGTCTGCGGCCCTATCGCAGGCCCGGCCCATGCGGCGCGGGGCGTGGCCGGTCACCCGGCCACGCCCTCACGCCGCACGGCGCTGGCGCTGCGGTTGGCAGCCCGGCCTACTTAACGCGCTCCAGGCCTTCGTGCGCCAGGGTCAATTCTTCGATGGCGACTTCGTTGCCATCGGCCTTGGCCTGCGGGCCGGTGACCTTGCTCGGCCACGCGTCTACGAAGTTCCAGCGCGCGACTTCGGAATTGGCCTGGTCGAACAGCACGATCGAGCCGCTCTTGCGGGCCTCGTTCACCTTGCCCTGCTCGACCTGCTTGCGCCACTCCCACAGTTCCATGATGTCGGTGATGCCGCGCTTGAGGACGATGTTCGACCACTTGAGCGCGCCCGGCTGCTTGCGGATGATGGTCTGGCCGTCTTTGCCGGCCTCTTTGTACTCGATGACCTCGGACTCAGAGTCGAGCCCGGTGCACTCGCGGAACTGCGCCTGCGAGATGCCGTCGATTTCCACGTGAAAGTGATACCCAACAAGCGGGTCGCTGCGACTTCCAGTTGGCATAGAAACCTCCTAGTCCTTATTCTTCCACGCCCGCGCCGCCGCTGAACTGGCTGACACGGAAAATAACAAATTCCGCCGGTTTGACCGGGGCAATGCCCACTTCCACGATCAATTGGCCCACATCGCGCGTCTCGGGCGGGTTGTTCTCCGCATCGCACTTGACGAAGAACGCCTCTTCCGGCGTGGTGCCGAACAGCGCGCCGTCGCGCCACACGCGCGTCAGGAAGCCGGTAATGGTGCGCTTCACGCGCTGCCACAGGGCCTGGTCGTTGGGCTCAAACACCACCCACTGCGTGCCCAGCAAGATCGACTCTTCGACAAAGTTGAACAGCCGGCGCACGTTCACATAGCGCCACGATGGGTCGCTCGACAGGGTGCGCGCGCCCCACACGCGGATGCCGCGTCCGGGGAAGGCCCGCACGCAGTTCACGCCGACGGGGTTCAGGCTGTCCTGTTCTGATTTGGTGATCTGGTTTTGCAGGCCCAACGCGCCGCGCACCACTTCGTTGGCGGGGGCTTTGTGCACGCCGCGCTCGGTGTCGCTGCGGGCCCAAATGCCGGCCATGTGGCCCGAGGGCGGGATGAACATGCTGGTGCCGCCGGTGCCGGGGTTGGGGTTGGCTACTTGCAGCCACGGGTAGTACAGCACGGCGTACTTCGAGTCGTAGCCGGCTTCCTTCATGCGCCAGTCCTTCACGTCCTGGGCGTTCATGTCGGGCAGCGGGTCGATGATGGCCACGCGGTCCTTCATGTTCTCGCAGTGGGCGATCATCGCCAACTGCACTGCTCTGACGCCTTCGCGGTTGATGGCGCCCGCCTGGAAGGCCGCCAGCAGGTCGGGGCAGGCCACCATGGTAATGTCGTCAATGGCTTCAAAGCCGCCCAGGCCGCTGCGGTCGGCCACGTTGCCCTGGTAAATGTCGGGGCTGGTCTGCTTGACCACCAGCGCCTGCGCCTCGGCCGCCTTGAGGGCGTAGCTGCCGGCGCTGGGCGTGCGGTCGGCCATGGCCACGCCGGTCACCTTCACTTCTTCGAGCATGACCAACTTGGAGGCCTTGTTGACCGTCTCGACCGCATTCTGCGCGCCCTTGGCGGTGGACAGGCTCAGGCCGTCGTACTTCTCTTCCACCGCGCCGCGCTTCACCGTCAGGTTGAAGGTGCCTTCCGCGCCGTCGGCCACGTCCACGGTAATGCCGTCGCCGGCTGCGCCCGCTTCCTTGGCAATGGCGCGCAAGGAGGTGGGCGCGCCCGCTGCCCGGGCCGGCAGCGCGGCCGAGTTGCCCGCCGCCGCGCCGTCTTCCGTGCCGGCCGGCAGCCGCATGACGTAGCACGAGCCGCCGCCGTTGTTGAAGTAACCATACACCGCGTGCGCCAGATAGGCCCCCGGCACAAAACCGCCGAAGACGTTGGTGTACTGCGTCCAATTGGCAATGAAGGTCGGCTTGTTGGCCGGCCCCTTCGCGGCAAAGCCGATAAAGCCGGCCACCGCCGTTCCGACGCCTTCAATCGGCTTCGAGCCTTTATCGACCTCTTCGACATAAACCCCAGGAGACAGATATTGAGGTGACATGCACAACTCCTTTGCGAGTGCTGGTGTTAGGGTGCTGCGCTTGCAGACCGCGCGGCGACGTGTGCCAGACTGCTATACGTTAGCGTTCCGGCGGCGCTGGCCCCGGGCCGCCGACTAATCGGCGCATGGGGCCACCTCCGCCTCGCCTCCTTTCCAACTCGGCGCTTGGCCGACCTACACCTCAATATCGTAGTCGGCCGCCGGCACCACCACTTTGTGGTGGCGGGCCTTGCCGTCGGGCGGTTCGACCCGCCACTTGTAATCCCCGGTCGGCAGGTTCCGAAAGCTAAATTCGCCGTCCGCGTCCGACACGGCCTCGAACGCCGTGCCCAGCACCTGAATGCGCGCCCCAGCCACGCCGGCGGTGCGGTCGCCCTTCGCGTGCACTAGGCCGCCCACCTGCACCAGCACCACATCGGGCGGCTCGCCGCTGGGGCCAATGCGGATTTCGGCGGTGCGCACCAGCGGGCCGACCGTCGGCTTGAAGGCTTCCAGCGGCACGGTCCAGGTCCAGGTCAGCGAGGCGTGCAGGTCGTTGCCCAGCGCGCCCCACAGCTCTTGCCCCCGCAGCGATTGCTCGGGGTCGGGCACGCGCGCCATCACGGGCAGCGTGGCGTTCTTCAACTCGCCTTGCAGCAGTTCCGCGCCGATGGTGCCCGCCTGCCGGTACATGCTCGCCAGCACGCGCGCCAGGATGCGGTGCTCGTCGTCGGGCTCGGTGGTCCAGGCGCTCACCAGGTAGGCCAAGTCCATGCGCTTAGGGGGGCGCTGCCGCACGGCTTTGCCCGTCTCGTCGCGGGTGACGATCGGCACATCGTCCTTCAGGTCGATCCGCTCGCGAATGTCGGCCAAAAACAAGTTCAGCGAGGGGCGCGACAGCCGGCTCGACCAGTCGCGCGTCGGCCGGTCAAAGGCAATGTCGATCTCATTCTTTTTGATCGGCACGTCGGCAATCAGCACCGCGCGCAGAGTCTCATCGACGTCTTGAAACATGGTTTCTCATCAACTGCTGGCCCATCCCCCAGGTCCAACGCTATACCATATCCAGATTCGGCCACTATGCAAGTACGCCAACGGTCCTACCCGGTCCCTACAGCCCGGCGGCCGGCGGCGTGCTGCCCGGTGCCGGCCCGCCGAGTGACTTGCCGCCGCCCGGCGTATCCGGCTTCTTCTCGTCGTCCTGCTTTTCTTCCTGCGACTGCCCGCCGTCCGCGTCCAGCGCTCGGATGGCGCCCGAAATCAGGTGCGAGCTGGCGTCTTGGATGACCAGCAGCTTGCCTTGGATAAGCAGGTACGACTGCGTGGCGGCGTAGTTGGCCGGCAGCTTGGCCAGCCCGGTCTCCTTGGTCAGCGCGCCGTGCGCCTCGTACAGCACCTGCCGGAAGTCGCCGATGGCCGCTTGCATTTCAGTCTGGATCGCCTCGCCCTCGCCTTGCAGCGCCAGCCGTTCTTGCAACGTCATGACCTTCACGGCCGGGTCGCCGGCGGCCTTTTGCCCGAGCTTGGCCAGCGAGTCGGCGTCGCCCTTGGCTTGCAGCAGCCAGGTATCAAACTTATCGGCCAGCGCCTCAAACCGCGCCTGGCTCGGGATCTTGAGGCTCACCGCCAGGCCGTCTTTGCCGAACTCAGCCGAGAAGCGCCCACCGTACTTGCCCACCGACTTGATCGCCCCGGCTACCTCGGCCACTTGCCCGGCCGGGTTCATGCCTTGAGCGGCGTGGAACAGTTTGAGCGCGTTGTCGAGCATGGCCGATAGGCGCTGCGGCACGTCCATGGCCGGGGCCGTACCGCCGGGGCCAAAGTCGCCCACCTTCTCGCGCTCGGTCACCTCGCGCCGCACGCCGCCGCCGGTGAAGTAGCCGCCGCCCTCGCTCTGGTTGATCTTCGCGCCCCGGTCGGAGATTTGCTCGATCAGGCTGGCTTGCTGCCCCGCGTCGGTGGTCTTCAGCAGTTCCTGCTGGAGTTTGTCGATGTCGGCTTGGAACGCGGCCACCTCCGCCTTGCTGATGGTCTTGACCTCCACGATGCCGACGTTGGCCGACTTCATCATGTCCTTGACCACCTGCTGGGTGGCCTCGTCGCCGCTCGCCACCGCGTCCTGGAACATCAGGTTGAGCATCATTTCCTGCTCTTTGCGCGCCTGCGAGGCCGACAGCTTGGCGCGCAGTTCGGGCGCCAGTTGGTCGAGCAGGTGCATCCGGCGCGGGTCGGTGAAGAAGTCGGCATACAGCAGCATTTGCAGCCGGCCAGGGTCCACGCCGGCGCGGCCCGCCATGAACGACCGCGCCTGGTCGCGGTGCTCCGACGACAGGCTGCCCAGCGACGACATATCGAGGTCGCTGCCGAAGCTGCCCTGCGAGCCGGTGCGCCTGAAGTTCTCCAGTTCGCCGGGGTCGAGGTCCAGGCCGTTGATGTAGGCTTGCAGGTCCTGCCACAAGCTATTGCGCCAGGCGTTCAGCCGCTGCCCCGCCGCCGACTGGTTGCCCAGCGTCAGCGAGAGCTTCTGCCAGCCGCCGCACTGCGTCAGCACGTCTTTCGGCCCCAGCAGGTCAATCGCCTGGCTGACGATCTGATCCGCTTCTTCGCGCGTGATCTTCTGTTCGGCCAGGTCAACCGCCATGGTCGCCAGCTTGCCGCTCACCGACTTGGAGCCGCCGGCCTTCATCGCTTCCAGGTAGGCCTTCAGGCGGGCGTAGGCCGGCGAGTCGGCCGGGATGGTGTACAGCAGGTCCTCGGCCGAACGCCCGCTCTTGGAGACCGCCTCGGCCACGCCCAGTTCGTTGATGGCCCGCTCGGCGATCTGGGCCTGCTCGGCTTTGGGCAGCCGGTCGAGCTCCTTGATGCCGGGGTACGCCCGCCCAGCCGCGCCCATGCCTTCCAGCAGGTCTTTGGGCCGAATGATCTTGCTGCGGAAGGTCTTGCCCGCGCCGTACAGGTCGATCAGCGCGGCGGCGGTGTTGATGATGGCCTCGACCAAGACCGCCGAAATTTGTTCCTTGGTAACCAGTTCGGTGCCGGTCTTCACGGCGGTTTGGGCCGCCGTGGTCATGTCGTCGTACTTCTCCCAACTCATGGCCGCTGGTGCGGCGCTGGCCCCCACGCCGATCATAAGTGGGATCAGCGTCGCCAACCCGCCCGAGGCGAACTCGGCCACCAGGAAGGCGATCATCGCCGCACCGCCCAGCAGGTTGCTAATTAGTTCCTCATTGGCCTGGTAATCGGCCATGATGAACTTGCGCTGGGCCATCTTGGTGAACGGCTTGTCCCACGGCACGCCCGACGCGCCCGGCCCGCCCATGATCTGGTGGTGGATGGGCAGCAGGTCACGGTGGTCGAGGTCGTCTTCTGAGATGGCCTTGATCGTCTGGAGGATGTGCTCGTCCACTTGCGTGAACGACTCCATGATCTGGTTGCGGCCCTCTTCCGGCGTGGCCGTGGGGAAGTCCTTGATCTTGCCGCTGACCATCAGCGCGTACAGCGCCGGGTTCTCGTCGGTGATCTTGCCCATCACGATGCCCAGCTCGTCGTACTGCTTCTTCACCACGGCCCAGTGCGCCATCTTGACGCCCGGCTCGTTGTCAAACGGTTGGAAGGGCGGGGCGCTCGGGTCAAAGTGGGCGATCTCGCGGTCCTCGTCGCCTTCCTCGCCCTGGCCGTACATGGCCGGCTTCATGCCCGACCAGCCTACGGCAATTGTCGACAACTTGGCCTGTTGGTCTTGGGCTTGCAGCAGCAATTCAGCGATCTTCTGCTGCTCCTCGATCTTGGCTTGGGCCGCGGCGGCCTGCGTCGGACCCGGCGCGGTGGGGTCGTTCTGCTCCGGCGCGGCCAGGCGCTGCGCCTCCTGCGCCACGAAGTCGTGGTTGCTGTTGAGGTGGCCGAGGGCCACGCCCTTCACATCGCTCTTGAACTTGGCCTCCAGCGCCGCCACCTCGGGGATGGCCTTGGGGTTCGCGCCGTTCTCAATCGCCTGCTCGAACAGCGCCGCCCAGTTGGCGTCCAGGTTCCAAATGCCCGCGCCAAAGCTGCCGAAGATGCGCTGGAGCGCGTTCTCATCAAACACGCCCGTCCAGCCATTAATCAGAATTTGGACCAAGGCGCGCTTCTGGGTGTCGGACGCCTTCGAGAAGTCGGCAATGTCGTGGATCAGGCCCTTGTCTTGGGCATCAATGGCCGCCTGAATCTCCTCGGTGGTCGAGGGCGGCTTCTTCGGCCCCGGCACCGGTGTGTCGGTGATGAAGCGCTGCACCGGCCGCGGCCAAGGCTGGTCTGAGCGCCACATCTGCACCGGCTCGGGCGTATCGCTGTCGGTCGCCGGCTGGTCAGTCTCCATCCCTGGCGCGCCCTCAGCCTCGGCCGTCTTCTTGGCCGGCGGCTTGTCGCCGGGCTTCTTCTCGTCGGGCTTCTTTTCGTCCTTGCAGTTCAAATCGACAGTGATGACGAATGGCGGCACGTCCAGGTCGTCGCTGGCTTTTTGCGCCGCCGCCTTGCGCTTGGCCGCCACTTCATCGGCCTTGGCCTTGGCGACCTTGCTCAACTCGGCGATGGCCGACGCCTTGGCCACGCGCTTGACCGAAATCTCCTCTTCGATGGTGCCGTCGTAGCCCTTCATCGCCGCCACATGCGCGTCTTCATGCGGTTTCAGTTGATTGTTGATCGCGTCTTGCACACGCTTGGTCTGGCACTCTGTCAGCCCCGACGGCACCGTAGGCAAGCTGATGTTGGTCGTCACCGAGAACGTCGCCACCACCTTGCCGGTCACATCCACCAGGTTCTCTTCCGGCTTGGTGTCCGGCGTCGGCGTCAGCACCTCGTCCTTGGTGCTGTACGACGGGGCGTTGTACACGCCGGTGGTCACGCCCGCTTCGTCAATGGTGATGTTGTGCACTTCTTCTGGTTCTTCGGCTGGTTTGTCCTCTAGCGGCACCGGTTCGGCGGACGGCTCGGGCGCGCGTTGCAGCGTCGGCTCGGCCGGGCCTGGCCGGGGCGCTAGCGGAGGCGCGGCCACTGGCCCGTCGCTGCCGCTGCTCATGGCCTGCGCCGTGGCTTCGGCCGCCTGTTCAAAGGCGTCGCTGGGCTGGCTCACGCTGATGCCGCCGGGGGCCTCGGTGCCGGCCACCGGCCCCTGCGCCTGCTGCACGGTGTGGGCCACCTCGTGCGCCAGCAGGTGCCGGCCACTGTCCGACTCGGGCGCGAAGCTGCCCGCGCTGAAGAAGATGTCTTGCCCAGTGGTAAAGGCCACCGCGTCCACCGCCTGCGCCAGGTCGTCCGCTTCGGCCCCCGTGTGAACGCGCACACCGCTCAGGTCGCTGCCTAGGTGGCTGCTGAAGTCCTGGGCCAAGTCGCCGGTTAGCGGCTTACCCTGACCGGCTTGCGCTTCGATCCGGTCGCCCAGGTCCTGCGGGCCGGCCTCCGTCACCGCTTCGGCCTCCACGCCGCGCTGCCCGCGCCGGAAGGGCTGCACTGGGGCGCCACCCGGAGCGCCGGGGGGCAGCCGGTAAGGGGGCAGGGTGCCGCCCGGTGCGGCCGGGAGCGGCTTGGGCGCTTTATCGAGCAGCATGTTGATCTGCTGCTGCAATTGATACTCGTGATCGGCCAGCGCCTTGGCGTAGGCGGCTGGGTCGGCCAGCTTGTCGGGCAGCGGCATGTGCCCCTGGAAGTCAATCGGCCGCCAGCGCCCGCCGCCATCCACCAGGCCTTGCAGGTCGCCGTGCACATAGGTGTTCTGCCGCAGCACCCGCTCGCCGTAAGCGCGCACGTCCTGCACCGTCACCTGATTGATGGTGTTCGCGACCTGCGCGGCTTCCTTGGTGGCCTTGTCCAGGGCGCTCTGCGCCTTGGCCGCCTCGTCGGGCGTCTTGGCTTTGGCGACCGCCTCTTCCAGCTCGTCGATAGCGGTCACTTCGGGCATGCTGCCCGACACCTTCTCCATGGCAAAGGCTTTCTTGCCCGGCCCCACCTGCACTTCGCCAAAGCACTTCGGCCCGATGCCGGTCTGCCCGGCGGCTTGCGCGCCGCGCAGCTCGCGGCCAAACACTTCTTTGAACTCGTCAGTGTCGGGGTACACCTTGATGACGACCTTTTCCTGCACGCCCGGAATGAAGCCGTCGTATACCCCAAAGCCGGCCCCCTTTTCGGCCAGGCTGCCCTTGAACCCGGCGCTGGAGAGCGGATTGTTCGGGTCAACGACATAGGCCTTGGTGGGGCCTTCGACTGTGGACTTGATCTTCTTGGCCACGCCGTCCGGCACCCCCGCGCCCTTCGCGGCGGCCTCCATCTCCTCGATGGACTTCGCCAGCTTGTTGATCTCCTCAATCGCCATCTCGCCGCCCTCGGCGGCGGCCTCGGCCGCTTTAGCAGCGGCTCCGGTGGCCTTGGCCGCTTCCACGGCGCGCCGCGCCGCCATCGCTGTGCGGATGGGGCCGACCATGGCCTTAAATGCCTTGCCGGCGGCGAAGATGTCCAATCCAGCGGCAATCAAATCGACGGCCAGCCAGAACAAGGACGGGTCGGTCTGCGAGATCGACGCCGCCTTGTCGAGCGCCGTGTTCGATGCGGCCGACTCCACCTGATAATTCTGGACATTTTCCATCAGTTGGGTCGTACTGAGCGCGGCCCCCGCCCCTGCCGCCACCCCGGCCACCACCAGGCTGCCGCCGGCCGTCGCCACCGCGCTGAGGATGCCCAGTGTGATACTCAAGGCCGCCACTGCGATCTGCTGGACACGCTCATCGCTGTCTTTGTCCGCCTTGTGCTCATCGACAGCCTTGCCTTCGAGCGTGTCCGGCCCAAAGCTGAGCTTGGCCTTCGTGCCTTGCACGATGTTGTTGAGCGACCAGATCTTGAGCTTGCCCGCCCCCAGGTTTTCGCGGGTCTCGCGAATGTTCTTCCGCTTTTCGGCCAGCTCTTTGCCCAGCATGGTCGCGGCAGCCGGGGAGGTGCCGGCCTTGGCGAACTCGGCCATCTTGGTCGGGTCGTGCTTGAACGTGGCCAGCACCGGGAACTGCGCCGCCGCCCCGGCAAACACCTGCTCATAGCGCTGTTTGGCATCGACCAGTTCGGGAATCTTGGTCGGGTCCATCTCGTCCACCGGCCGCGAGCCGCCGCCGGGCATATCCGTAATCGCGGGCGCATTTTCCATCGCCACGCGCTTCTGCACTTCCATCAGCTTGCTGTGCTCAACCACCAGCATCTGGGCCGCCTCAGCCATCTTGGCCGAGTCGTCGTTCTGCGCCATCGTGTACGTGCCGGCGCCCACCTCTGCCTTAAGCTCCGGGTCGTCCCGATAATCCTCGCTCAAGCCAAAGCGCTCACCCTGATCCGCAATGGCCTTGTCACTGGCCCCCAGCATTTCGTCAATGGTCGAGCGGGCGTTTGACTCAAAGAAACCCACGATGCCCTCAGCCTGCTTCGCGAGGATGTCGCGTTGGGCCTCCAACTGCATCATGATGGGCTCTTTGTCGTCGGGGTTGGCCGTGCCCAGCTCAATCCGCGTGTTGTGGATGAGCATGTTCACGCCGGCCGAGCCCAGCTTGATGAACATTTCCTTTACGCGGTTGTAGGCGGCATCCGCGTCTTTGAGCGCCAGCAGGTTCTCGGGCGTCTGGCCCTTGTGGTCGGGTAAACCACTGCCGCGGATGATGACGCGCTGTACCGGCGGGCGCGGCATCTGCCGCATCAGCCGCTGCACGTGCCGGTTACCGCGCTGCTGCTGGAGCTTGGTGAGCATGGGCGCTTGCAGCGCTTTGTCCACATGCGCCAGCGCGCCGGCCGGCTCATCGGGGTCGGCCGAGGCCATGTCGAAGGTGCGCCGCCGGGTCGGCACGTAGCCGGCCATGTGCTCGGCCGCCGTCAGTTCCGGCTCGGCCGCCACCGGGCCCGGCGCGAGCGGCGCGGGCTGCGGTGGCTCTTTCTGCGGGGCGATCTCCAGGGCATCGGGCATCAGAGTCGGTCGGGCGGTCTACTTCTTCTTGGCTTCCGCGGCCTTGGCGGCGTCTTTGGCGGCGGCGGCGCCGGTCGTGTCGCCGCGCCGGTTGGCATCATCTTCGGCGGCGGCGGCCTGGCCGGCCTGCAGGGCCTTCTCGTGGGCGGCCTGGTCGCGCTCCAACTGCTTCGTCATCCAGGACGTAAACTCGTCCTCTAGCGCGGTGCGGGCCTTCAGGTAGAGACCGAGGTTTTGGGGGTTGGCGATGCCCAGCTTGTCGCTGATGATGTAGTCATAGTTGTCTGGCCCACCGATCAACAACGCTTCGCGCGCTTCCTCATCGAGCAGCGCGGCCGAGATCAGGGCCGGCCCCAAGGCGCGCCGCGCAGCGCGAAAGACGGCGACGTAGCCCGATTGCAGGCCCTTGGCGGTGCCGTTGATCATGCCGCGCGCGTTCTCCTGCACTGAGGCGTTGTGGTCGGTTTGGTAGCCGGCTGCTAGTTGCGCCCCCAAGCTGGCCGCGATACCGGCCACCACGAGGCCCACCCCCACTGGCCCGGTGGCGATGATGCCTACCAGACCGAGCCCCATGCCCAGGAGATTGTTGTAGAAGCCAAGCACATCGCCGATGTCTTTGTCCAGGGCGGACGTTTGGCCGAGGGCGCGGGTGACAAAATCGCGCACGGCGTCTTGAGCCTCGTCGCCCAGCGTGTTCAAATAGCCGCGCGCCCGCGTGTCGACATCGGTGATGCGCTTGAGCACCAGGCGGTCTTCCGCGGCGGTCTCCTCGGCCTCGGTCTTTGGCCCGGGCGGCGCGGCTCCGGCCGGGGTTGGGCCGACCTGCTCCTCGTCCATAAATGCGTAGGTATCTGGGCCCAGCGGCGCTTCGGGAGCATCCGTGTCGCGCAGGTTGGTGTCGGCTGCCACTTCGAACGTGGTGGGGAGCGTGTTGGTCCTAAACTGCGCCATGTGATTCCACCCCTCCGCGGCTTGGATCTGCCGGATGATCCAATCCGCGAAAGGCATCTCCAGCTTCATGCGCACGTCCGAGTACATGGGATCAAGGTCGGGGTCGGGCAGGCCCAAGTTCTCCTCCACCACGGCATTGATGCTGTCGCGGTCACCGCTCTCCAGCAGGATCCGCGCCAGGTCGGCCTTCTCGCCCTTGCCGGTTGAGACGGTTAGCAGCGCGTCCGCCAAGCCTTCGCGCGCCTGCCGGAAAATGCCGGCCTGGGTGTTGGCTGTGCCGGTCGCCAGCGCGTGCAGCGCCTTGGTCGCGGCGTCGGCTTCCTCGGAGCGGTCGTCGTTGACGGCGGTGGTCACTACGGTTGAGAGCCCCGATCCGGCGGCGGAGAGGGCGGCCAACCCAATGAGCTTGCCCACGGCCGTCGGCGGAAACTTGGTGCTGAGGTAGGTCATGACGCCGCTAAACAGCGCCGACACCATACCCCAATGCCCGCTGACGGCGCCGTTGAGGGTGGCGATCTTGGCCTCGCCGGAGCTGAGGAAATCGCGCACAGCGTCCTGCACATCGTTGTAATGGGTATTGAGGTGCTCGCGGGCGCGGGTTTCGGCCAACGTCACGCCGCGCTGGATGTCCGCTTCGCGCCCCTGCTCGGCGGCCTCGGTCGCATCATCCACCGGCTCCAACGTGTCAGTCACGTCGGCCACGGGCGGGGGTTGGTCGGCCGGGTCTTGAGGCAGTTGCCCGGTAAAGGCCACCGAAAACGCGGTCGTCAGGCCGGTATTGATCGATTCGTTGACCGTTTCTGCCCACGGCTTGTCGGGCTCCTCGGGTTTTCCGCTGCGGGCCTTCACCGCCTGCGCCACCCGGTTACGCGCGGCGGCGCGACCCGGCTCGGCCGTCCACGCCGATAGACCCATGTCCTCGGTTATCCAATGGTACTGTTCGTGGCGCACCTGCTTGGTCTTCCAATCCTCAAAGGCGATTTCCATGGACTCGCGCACGGGGCCATACAGCGAATTGGTGTCGGGATTGGGCACGCCGACGTGCTGATTCAGGACCTGGTCGATGCTCTCCAGCGAACCATCGGCCAACAGGTCGGCCACCTCGGGGTACCACTGGGCGCGCTTCACCAGCGCGGAGTGCAGGTCTTCGCGCATGCTGGAGAAAAAGGCCGCCTGGGCCGTATTGATCGCCTTGGCGGCGGCCCGCATGACCGCCTTGGCCGCAGCTTTGGGGTCGGTGTCGTTGGCCTTCGTGGCGTCGGCCGTCAGTTGGGTTTGTCCCATCGTAAACATGGTCGAGAAAACGGTGGTGCCGGCCGTCAGCGCACGCTTGTTGTAGCGAGTGCTGACCGCCGAGGCCACGAAGCCCACAATGGTCGATGCCAGGCCCAGGTAGCCGCTGGGTACGGCGTCGAGCGAATCGATGCCGTCAGCGGTGGTGGATTCAAAATCGCGAGAGGCATCCTGAACGTCGTTGTAGTCGGTATTCAGCAAGGTTCGGCCGCGCGTGTCGGCGATCTCGATGGCATCGTCGATGGCTTTGTCGCGCTCAATATCCTCGACCGTGATTTCCGGCTTGGCCGCGGTCACCGTAGGTGACCCGGGCACAGCCGCGGGCACCTGCGCCTCGTCCACCACCGGCGCGGCGGGTTCATTGTCGCCCACGGCTCGCGCAATGCCGGCTGGCGCGGCGTTCAACGCCGTGGGCTGCCCCTGGCTGGCGGCCTGCGCCTGCTGTTCGCTGGCGTGGCCGCGCGGGTTCAAGCGGCCGGGGTTGGCGGGCTGACCGGTTTCATCGTGCTGCACCACGTGCGCCAACTCGTGCGCCAGCAAATCGTCGCCGTGGTCGGTGCCCGGCGCAAACTCGCCCGCGCCAAAGACCACATCGCTGCCCACCGTGTAGGCCCGCGCCCCCAGCCCTTGCGCGCTGCGTTCGGCGGCCGCGCCCGTGTGCACGCGTACGTCGTCCTTAACGGCATGGCCCAGCCGCGCTTCCATGCCGGCCCGCGTGTCTTTCGGCAGCGCCGCCCCGCCCGACTTGCGCAGCAGCGCCCCCACCGCCTGGTTGCCAATCGTTTGGCTCAGGCCCAGCACCGCCGCCTGCCGGTCACTCAGGCCGTCCGGCGCGGTGGCCTCGGCCTCCTGGTCGGCGTAGTGGTGCGGGTGGGCTTCGTCTGCCGCTTCGTCTTCGTGCCGGCGGTCGGTGGCTGCCATGCTGGTCTCCGCTCCCTAGCCCATCTTGCCGTGGCCGTTCGTCGGCTGCGACTCAAAGTCGGTGCCAATTACCATGCGGCCGATCTTCTGGTATTCGCGCTTGGTGGCTTGCAGCATGTGCGCCATCGTCACGCGCCGCCCATCGGCCGCCGCCAAGAACGCCGACGCCACCGCGATGTTGCGAATGTGCCCGCCGGTGATCTTGAACTTGCGCGCCAGGTAGTCCAGGTCCACATCCGGCCCCAACGGCAGTTCGGGCGGCAGCGCCACCCGCCAGATGCGGCGGCGGTCTTCTTCCTCCGGCATGGGGAAGTCGATGACAAACTGCATCCGGCGCACGAAGGCGTCATCCAGGTTCATCTTGAGGTTCGTCGCCAGGATGACCGCGCCGGAATACTCTTCCATCTTTTGCAGCAGGTAGGCGGTCTCGATGTTGGCGTAGCGGTCGTGGGCGTCTTTGACCTCCGAGCGCTTGCCGAACAGCGCGTCGGCCTCGTCAAAGAACAAAATCGCGTTGGCGCTCTCGGCCTCGGCAAAGATGTGGTTGAGGTTCTTCTCGGTCTCGCCGATGTATTTGCTCACCACGCCCGATAGGTCGATCTTATACAGGTCCAGCCCCAGCGCGTTCGCGATGATGTCGGCCGCCATGGTCTTGCCGGTGCCCGAGCTGCCCGCGAACAGGCTCATCAGTCCCTTGCCCAGCGCCAGCCGCCGCGCAAAGCCCCACGTTTGAAACACCAGGTGGCGGTGCTCCATTTGCAGCGCGATCTCGCGCAACTGCTGCACGGTATCGCTCGGCAGCACGATGTCGTCCCAGTAATAATGGGGCACGATCTTGCGCGCCAGGCTGTTGAGGATGGGGGTGGACTGGGTGCGCGCCGCCGAGTACAGGTCGTCGGCCGTCACCAGCGGCGCGTCGGGGCTGCGCCACATAGCCGCCGCCCGCGCCGCCGTCACTGCGTCGGCGATCTGCCCGGTGCTAAGGCTGAACTTCTCGGCCAGCGCCTCGATCACCTCGGGCGCCAGCCCGGCGGCCAGGTCGCCCAACCGGTGGCCCCACAGCGCCCGCCGCGCGTCGAAGTCCGGCGCGGGCAAGTTAATCATCAAGCCCGGCCAGTTGAAGCCGCCGTCGGAGCACAAGATGGTCAGCGGGGCCAGGTGGTTGGTTTGCAGCCGCTGGCGCAGCCAGGCCACGTCTTCGGCTTTGAGCTTGTGTAGGTCTTGCAGCAGCAGCGCCGCCGGCTGCAAGGCCGCCTCGCGCTCGGCCAGCGTCAGCGCCGCCTCGATGCCCTGCGCGGCGGCCAGCCCCGGCAGGTCCACCGCCAGCAGCCGCAGCGCTGTGCTGCCGATCAGCCGCAGCGCCGCCTGCCGAAAGTCGGCCGCGTGCCGCCCGTTGAAGTACAACACGGGCGGCGTCAGCCGGGTGGGGGGCAGGCTTGCCAATTGGTCGATCTGCGCCACCAGGCGCGGCGTAAACGGCAGCGGCACCGCCGTCTGCCCGCCTTCATGCAGTTGCGCGAAGCCGCGCAGCGCCTCGTCCGGGCTGCTTAGGCCCAGTAAGAACCCGGCGATGCGCGGGTTGAGCCCCAGCGTTTGCGACGGCAGCGGCGTAAACGGCTGCCCCGGCTCGTTGTACAGGTTGACCAGCAGCATTCGCCGCAGTGGTGCGCCCGCCGCGAACCCCCGGCGCACGGCGTCACGGTCGGCGCGCTCGGCCAGCAGGCGGATGGCGATTTCCACGCGCGGCCGGCGCTTGGTCACGTCGTCCTGCACGTAGGCATACAGGCGCTCCATGCGGCTGTCGGCTTCCAGCGCCAGACCCAGCAGCACACAGCCCACGTCAAACGCGTCGAGCTGCGCCAGCCGGATCAAGTCGCCCAGCGGCCCGCCGGCACTCTGTGTCAGCCGGGCCAGCGCGGCGCGCTCCTCGCTGAGCGCTGTCTCGTAACTTTCCACCGCCTCCGGGCCTTGCAGCCGTGGCCCCAGACCCAGCAGTTGATCTACCTCTTCATCAGAGATGTACAGCCCCCGGTATTCATCCTGCCCGGCCGGTAGCCCCATGGCGCGCAGCCGCGCAATCTCCAGCCGGATCAGGCGTTCGATCAGCCGCAGCCCCTCGGGCACGCCAGGTTGTTGCCCCTCGGTGGGGTTGGCCGTCACGCTATTTCACCATGCTCACATTCCCTTGCTCGGTGGGGTCAATTTCCGTCGGCGCGTCGTCGGGCCGGTCGGGTGGGGGTGGGGCGCTCTCGCCCGCGTCGCCGCCGCTTGGTCGGGCGCGCTGGGCCGTCTGCAGGCCGCGGATCAGGCGCTGCACCGAGGCGTTGCCGCGGCGCTGCTGAATGTGCAAGAGCTGATTTTGCCGCAGCGCGTTCGCGGTGGGGTGGGTAGGCAGGCCGCTCAGGCTGCGGCCTGCCGGCGCAAGTGCGCCGCCCAGCGGTTCGAGGCTGGGGGCGGCGGAATCGGGCCGCGCCTGGGTGGCATCGGGCTCAAGGTCGTGGTTGGCGGTCTCGCGGGCGTCCATCACTTCGCCTTCGCGCGTGCCTTCATTGTGGCTTCATTGTGGAAGGAATCTGGGCCACCCTGGATAGTACGCTAGGTCTAGCTTGCCAATCATGCCGACTAGCTCAAGATACTATCATGGTCAGCAAATCGACGCAAAAACGCGACGGCATTTTCGGCCAGCGTGTCGAGGCGGTAGCCGCCCTCCTGCACCAGCACCGTCGGCAGGCCCAGCGCGGCAATCGCCTCGCCCACCGCGCCCAATCCGCCGGGGGTGAGCGTGAAGCCGCCCACCGGGTCGCCCACGGCCGTGTCGAACCCCACCGACACCACCAGGTACTCCGGCGCGTAGTCGGCGATCACCGCCAGCGCTTCCTCCAGCGTCGCCAGGTAGCCCGCGTCGTCGGTGCCCAGCGGCAGCGCCCAGTTGCGGTTGTAGCCCAGCCCCGCGCCCTCGCCGCGCTCGTCCGGCCCGCCCCAGTAGAAGGGGTAGTCCTCGTTTGGGTCCGCGTGCAGTGAGCAAAACAGCACGCCGGGGTCGTCGTAGAAGATCATCTGCGTGCCGTTGCCGTGGTGGTAGTCAATATCCAGCACGGCCACGCGCCCGCCGCTCTGCGCCCCCAGCCAGCGCGCCGCAATGGCCGCATTGTTCAGATAGCAAAACCCGCCATACAGCGCCGCCGCCGCGTGGTGGCCGGGCGGCCGGCACAGCGCATAGGCCGACTGCGCCCCGGCCCGCACTTGGGCCGCCGCCGTCACCGCGCATTGCGCCGCCAGGTAGGCCGCCTCCCACGTGCCTTCCAGCGTGGGGCTGCCCACGTCAAACGCGTAGTAGCCCACCAGCCCCAGAAAGCCGCTCGGCTTGTGCCGCGCCCCGCGGGCCGCAAACGTGGAGGCGAACACCGGGCTGCCCGCCTTGTAGTAGGCCGTGTGGTTGGCGTACAGCGTGCGCAGAAAGTCTACGTACTCGGCGTCGTGCACCGCCAGAATCGGGGCCAGGCCGAAGTCAGTGGGCGCTTCCACCGGCCCCAGCCCGGCCGCCCGCACCGCCGCCACAATGATCTCGGCCCGCACTGGCACCTCATCGGTCACGAACGGATGCCCCTCCAGGCGCACGCCAGCGGTGTCATGCAACTGATGCTTGTCCGTGTAAATAGTAATCATGCGCGCGATTATAGATTAACTCGCCCCCAGCTCGCTTAAACAAAAACCGAGCGCTTCCACGCGGGAAGCGCCCGGTCAAGGGCGTGGCTGTAATGCCAGCATATCGCGGTTTGGAGCTTACAGCGTCCCGCCGTCGTCGCCGCCATCCATCAAGTCCGGCGCGTCCAACGGCCCATCGTCGGGGATCAGTTCAGGCGGCGCGCTCTCGCCGGCGGCCTCGGCGGCGGGCACCGGCACTTGGGCGCGCGTCACTGGCCGCCCAAAGATCAGGTAGCCGGTGTGGGCCACCATGCGGTCCACTGGCCGCAGCCGCTCGGGCACCGTCTTGTAATAGCGCAGCAGCACTTCGCACACCTCGACGAACTCATAATCGTCACGCTCCAGCGCCACCAGCAGGGTCGACACCTGGTTGGCGGTCGGCAGGATGCTGCCAAAGAACCCGCCGCCCTTCAGCGCCTTGCGCACCACGCCGGTGTAGTCCCACGGGTTGGGCACATCGAGGAAGAAGGCGTCAACGTCGGTCTCATCTATCCCCTCGCCAATGTCGCGCCGCTTGAACGTCACCCGCTCGGCCAGGCCCACCCGCTCCATGTTGCGCGCCGCCAGCTTCTGCATGTCTTCGCGGACGTCATAGCTAATCACCCGCCCGGTCGGCCCTACCGTCTGCGCCAGCACCGTCGTCATGCCGCCGCTGCCCGTCCCGGCCTCCATCACCGTCTGCCCCGGCTTGATCGAGAGCTTCATCAAGATAAAGCCACTGTCCTTGGGGTAGATGATCTGCGAGCTGCGTTTGATATCGCGGATCAGGTCGTCGGTGGACGGCTCCACCAGAAAAAAGGCGTGGCCCAGGTGGCTGAAGACCTCGTTGCCCAGCGGCTGCCCGATCAGGGCGTCGTGCAGGATGATGCCGCGATGCGTCTCCAGCCGGTGGCCGGGCGTCAGCCGGATGATGAAATACTTGTTGTCGCGTCCGACCAACTGCACGACTGCGCCGGCTTGAGTAAGGGCCATGACATTCCTTTTGCCTGAGATACGCGGTTGAACGAGGATTATACCTGCAACGCCTTGGCAATCCGGCCCGATTTCCTGTGGTACACTACGTTGGCATCAGCCGCTCGGAGGTTGGCATGGCCAACGGCAAACGTGTCGTTTGCATTGAGGATGAACCTGAAATGATTGACCTTGTGAAGCTCATCCTGAGCCGCAAGGGATTTCAGGTCGTCGGCGCGATGGGCGGGCGCGAAGGCCTGGAGGCCATCCACCGCGAGAAGCCCGATTTGGTGCTGCTGGACATCATGATGCCCGACATGGACGGCTGGGAAGTCTACCAGCGCATGAAGGCCGATGACACCACCAAGGCCATCCCCGTCATCATGGTGACGGCCAAGGCCCAGAGCATCGACAAAGTGCTTGGCCTGCACATTGCCAAGGTCGACGACTACATTACCAAACCGTTTGGCCCGCAAGAGCTGCTCGAAAGCGTCGAAAAGGTGCTGGCCCGCCAGTCTCAAAGCCAGAACGTGGCATGAGTTGTCGGGGCCGCCGCGCTGTGTCCGCCCATTGGCCGGGGGTGGCTCGCCTGAGCTGCCCCCGGTTTGCGTGCCGCTGATGCCCACGCGCTACGCCGCCCTGCGCCACCGCCACACCGGCGCGCTGCTGCTGCCGCGCGTGCGCCTGTGCACCTCCTTCCTCAGCCGGGGGCGCGGCCTGATGTTCCGGCGCGCGCTGGAGCCGGGCGAGGCGCTGCTGCTGGATGAGCGGCGCGACAGCCGCGTGGCCACCGCCATCCATATGTTCTTTGTGCCCTTTGCCATCGCCGCCGTGTGGATTGACAGCACCGGCCGCGTGGTTGACAAAACGTTGGCGCTGCCCTGGCGGCCCTTTTACGGCCCCCGCGCCCCCGCCCGCTATATCCTGGAAACAGAGCCGGCCTTCCTCGACCGGATCACCCTTGCTGATGAAGTGGATTTTGAACCGAGCCCGCCCCGCGCTTAACGCTCGCCGCGCCGCCGCCCTCCTGTTCGTTGCCGTGGCTCTCGCCCTGGGCGCTCCGCTCCGGCCGGTGCGCGCGCAGGCGGGCGGGCCGCAGTACATCGTGCTGGCCGGCGAAGGGCTATCCGTCATCGCCAACCGCTTTGGCGTCACCATCGACGCCCTGGTCGCCGCCAATCCCGACCTCAACCCCGATAACTTGCAGGAAGGCGCGCATCTTACCATCCCCGGCAGCCCCACGCTGGCCGGCTTTGTGGCCGCGCACCCGCTGGAGCCGGGCGAAACCCTCGCCAGCCTCACTTTCCGCCTCGGCCAACAGCCCGCGAGCCTGGCGCAGCTCAACGGCGTGCTCAACCCTGAACAGCTCTATTTCAATCAAGAAATCGTCTACTTGGAGCCAGGCGACGCCGCGCCGGCTATCCCCACCGGCCGCGCCTACCCGGCCACTGCGGAGCTTGGGCTGGTTGGGCTTGCCGCCGCGCACAATCAAAATCCCTGGGTCTTGGCCGCCGCCAACCGGCTCAACCCGGCGCGCCTCACGCCGCAAGCGCTCGTATATATCCCCGGCGGCGACCGGCCCTTGCTGGGCCTGCCCGCCCCGATCAGTGAACTGCAGGTCGGCCCGCTGCCGGCGCTGCAAGGCAGCACGCTCTCCATCGCGCTCACCACCGAGACGAGCGCCACAGTGCGCGGCACACTCGGCCCGTGGACGCTGACCTTCAACGCTGACCCCGCCGCGCCCAACACCCACTACGCTTTGCAAGGGCTGCCGCGCTTCCTCCCTGCTGATCTCTACCCCTTGGTGCTCACTGCCACGCTGCCCTCGGGCGAGGTGGTCAGCCTGGTGCAGCGGCTGCCCACCAAGGACGGCGACTTTCTCAACGACGGCCCGCTGACGGTGGATCCCGCCACCATTGACCCGGCCGCCACCGAGCCCGAGAACGCCCTGGTAGCGGCGGCCGTCGCGCCGGTGACGCCTGAGCGCTATTGGCTCGGCCCGTTCGTTCTGCCCTCGGTCGGGGTGGAGCGCTCGGTCTACGGCTCGCTCCGCGTCTACAACGGCGGCGCGCTCACCGGCTTTCACACCGGCGTCGACTACGCCGGCCAAGATGGCCAGCCCATCACCGCGCCCGCCGCCGGCGTGGTTGTGTTCGTGCAGGCGCTTACGGTGCGCGGCAACGCCACCATCATTGACCACGGCTGGGGCGTCTATACCGGTTATTGGCATCAGAGTGTGCAGTACGTCAGCGTGGGCGACCGCGTGGAAACGGGCCAGGTCATCGGCGAAAACGGCCACACTGGCCGCGTGACCGGCCCACACCTGCACTGGGAGCTGTTCGTGGCCGGGGTGCAGGTAGACCCCCGCCAGTTCACGACCTGGACCTTTCCTTAAGGCTCGGGCGCGCCCGCGTCGTCCCCAGCCGCGGCGTCAGCGCCGGTCTCCAGGTCACCGCGCTGCATCGCGGCCAGCAGCGCCTCGGCCTCGGCCGCCCGCGCCTCGGTCACCAGGATGTCCACCAGGCCCAGCGGACCGACTGTGAAGCCATACGCCGCCCCGGCCCCTTCCTGCGAGGTCTGCGCTGGGATGCCGGCCGCTTCTAGCAGCGCTTGAATAATCGCCGCCTGGCCGCCGCCGGTGGTGGTGAACACGACTACGAGTTTGTTGGTCATCGGGCCTCGCTTGAAATTGTTACGGGCGATGGTTGAGTTTACAAGCCCCACAGGCCCGAGTATAATACTTACCCGTCCTTCATCCAATGATGGATTAACGTTCGTGGCCGGCGCCTCCGCGTGGCCGTAATCGCTATTTGAATTTGAGGTTCATCTGTGACTGATCGCGAAACCCAGAATGCTGCCTATTGGGGGGAGGCTTTCGATGTCGAGGAAAGCGACCTCGACTACCTGTACAACCTGCTCCTCGAAGAAGAGACACCCCTTAGCACCGGCGAGATGGCCCTCTCGATCATTGAGCGCCGCGTCGAGCGCGAAGCCCAAGCCGCCAAGCGGCGCGAAGCCGGCACCACCCTCTTTCGGCCCCGAGACGCGTACGCCGTCGGCCAAGTGCTGGTGTTTTCAGCCCTCGACTATGCTACCGGCACAGTCGCGGCGGTGCGGCCCGGCCGCAATCCCGATATCGTTGACTTCGATGTGGTGCAGGTCGACTTTGGCGAAGGCCGCCCCACGCGCGAGTTCGCCGCCCGCCTCGAACAGCATCGGCTCAACCAGGAGCAGCAGTCCAGCAGCATGGGCGAGCTCAAAGCGCCCGAAGACCTGTTTGCCGAGTACGGCCCGGTTATTTCGGCCAAGCTCGAAGCGCGCCTCGACGCCAACCCCGACATTGTGCGGCTGGCCGGGCGCTGGTTCCCCCGCGCGCTGCTGGCCTCGGTGAACATCGGCCACCTCAACCTGGCCGAAGCCGTGCTCGACATGGCCGGCGGCGAGCCGCTGCCCACCGACGATCTGCTCAAAGACACCGGCCTGCCCACCAACATCAACCCGCGCCTGCAAGCCTTTTCGCTGCACTACGCCTTGCAGGAAGACTCGCGCTTCGACGAGGTTGGCCCCTCTGGGCAGGTGCTGTGGTATCTGCGCCGCCTGGAACCCGTGGAGGTGGTGCAGCCGAGCAAGCGCCTGGAGAACACCGCCCCGCCCACCGACCTCAGCCGGCTCTCGCCCACGCTGGTCGATCTGGTGTACGAACTCGATGACGAATTTTCGCCGGCCGCGCCCGGACACGCGCCGGCCGATGAGGTCACGGTCACGTTGACCTTCCCGCACCGCCGCATGGGCACCCTGCCGATCTCGCCGCGCCTGGCGCACCTCTTCCCCACCGCGCTCGAGTCGCCGCGCGTGCGTTTTAGCCTGCTGGACGCCGACTCGAATGAGGCCATCCCGGCCTGGGTGGTGCGCTCCGGCCGCTACGTGTTCGGCCTGGCCGAGTGGTATCACCGCCATGAGTTCCCCGCCGGCGGCCATCTCACCCTCCAGCGCGGCAGCCGCCCCGGTGAGGTCGTCATTCGCGCCCTCAAGCGCCGCCCCAACCGCGAATGGGTGCGCACCGCCGCCGCCGGTTCCGACGGCCGCCTGGCCTTCTCCATGCAGAAGCAGCTCATCGGCGTCGAGTACGACGATCTGATGATGGTCGCCGCGGGCAATCAGGCCCAGGTGGACGAGGCCTGGCAGCGCAGCCAGTCGCTGCCGTTCCCGCGCCTGGTGGCCGATGTGTTCCGCGAGTTAGCCAAGCTCAACCCGCAGAGCGCGGTCCATGCTAAGACCCTCTACGCCGGCGTGAACGTCGCGCGCCGCAGCCCGCCCGGCCCCATCTATGCCGAGCTGGTCTCGCACCCCTATTTTGCCTTGGTCGGCGACGCCTATTGGCGCTTCGACCAGACCCAGTGGACGGAGTAACAGCGTGAGTTTGCCCCCCTCTCCGACAATCAACCGGCTGATCAAGCCGACCCTTAAGACCAAATATCATATTGATTTCAACTGGTGGGAGCGCGAGAGCCGCGAGTTCCGGGTCTACCTGACCAGCCACCTGTGCTCGGAGCACCAGGCCGCTTTTGCCGGTCTCGAATCAGGTGAGGTGGTGGACGTGATCGACGCCGAGACGGCCGAAATCCGCTCGGAGGACGGCGTGCAGCACACGCTGCGCACCCACTGCTCGCAGCAGCCCGGCTTTATCACCGCGCACACCTCGTTGGTCGACGCCGTCTTTCGCGTCTTCATCGCCAACGCCAACACGCCGCTCTCGCCCGAGGAACTGGCTGACCGCATCATGCGTCCCGGCCAGGCCATCACCATCCTCAAGACCCTCAGCGGGGCGCGGGTGTATAAGGGGCTGCGGCCGGTTTACTAAGCCGTGCGCGTGTCGGTCAAGCTCTACGCGCTGCTCCGTAAGCACCACCCCGGCCCCAACCGCTCCGTGCCGCTGGTGGTTGAGTTGCCCGCCGGGGCCACCGTGCAGGCGCTGGCGGCGCAGTTGGGCGAGACCATCGGCCTGCCGGTCGCCATCGTCAAGAGCGCGTTCGTCAATAATCAGGCCGCCACCCTCGCCACCGTCCTCAACGACGGCGACCAAGTCGGCCTCTTTCCGCCCGTTGTCGGCGGGTAGGGCGGTCTACAACACAAAGCGCCGATCCATTCTCGGACCGGCGCTTACATTTCCCCAATCGGCTGTCAAAACTTCGCATAGCCACTAGGGCAGGTTAGCTGGCTCAGGCACGCCTGCCCGAGCAATTCGAGGCTATACGCATTCCTGCCCTACAAACGCCTATTCGCACCCGCCAAAACCCCTCAGTCGAGCAGGGCGTAGGCTTCCTCGGCCATCGCCACCTCGAAGCACGGGGGCGGATCATCGGCGGGTGCCGCCTTCGGCTCATCCGGCCTGAGCGTCTGGCCCAACAAGAACACCTGAAACAAGCCTACCCGCAGCGCCGCCGAGGCCGTATACCCCAGGCGCACCGTCCGCCGGTCGAGCGTGCAGCCGCTGTCGCGCAGGCCCGCCAAGTAGCCCACAAATAGGGCCGCGTCCACGTCCTCGCGCGGGGTGGTGCTCAGGTTCGTGTGCGCGCCAAACACCAGTTGCCCCAGGTCGTCGCCCACCGGCGCAATGCCCATCAGCGCCCAATCCAGCGCCACCGTTTGCGGCTCGGTTCCCGCCGCCACCCGCGCCTTGAAGTTGGTGGGATACGTGTCGCCGTGGCAGATCGTCTGCGGCAGCCGGTCCAGTTGGGCCAGGAAGCGCTCACTCTCCAGCAGCAACCGCCGGAAGGCGTTGGCCTCGGGCCGGGGGTAGCGTGCCCGCACTTGCGGATGGTCCCAGGGCAAGTCCCGCCACGGGATCAGGTTGACCCACGTTCGGGCGCGCCGCCGTGCCAGCCAGGGCAGCGCCGGCACGGGCCGCCCGGCATATAGGCCGTTCAGCCGGCCCAGGTGGCGCGCCGTCAGCGCATAGCGCTCCAGCGTCCACGCGCCCGGCTCGTCGTCGCGGATGTCTTCGAGCCAGAGCCAGGCCGTGTTCCCCGGCTGCTCGCTCACGCCAAAGCAGCGCGGCGCCACCAGGCCGGCCGGCAGCGCCGCCAGCAGTTCGGAGGGGTAGGCGTACAGCTCCCGTTTCCAATAGTTCCAGTGGCTCTGGTCGTCGCCCTCGCCCATGTCCACCTGGCCCACATTGGCGGGCGACTGCACGATTTTGAGGATCACCGACCAGCCCTCGCCCGCGGCGCGATACAACCCCAGGCTCACCGGGTTGCCGGCCCCGCCGCCGAGCTGGCTGACCTGCCACTCGCCGGCCAGCGCATCGGCGCGGCCGGTCGCCTGCCGCACAATCGGCGTCAAGGTTGCGGCGTCAATCGCTTGCAGGGCGGCCGGGCGTGGCGGTTCCATGGCGTGATGTGTCCCCGGTGCGGTCAGCTAAAAGCGTTCCACCGACACAGGCACCTCCCAAATCGCGTGCGTCAGCCCGAACTGCCTGAAAATGCGGCGCTGCTGATGGTCTGAGCGGTCATAGGCCCGCTCTCCATGTCTGCCCGTCGAGGGCCGGCCGGAATGTTACTCGGCTTTGCTCGGCTGCCGCCACTGGTTGGCGCGGATGTTTTTGGCGGCCAACGCCACTGTTTCGGCCACGCGCTTGGCCCGCGTTTCCGGCCGCTTGGCCGACAAAAGCCACTCTAGAATCCCTCGCTTGGCCGAGCGTGGAAACGCCTCGAACCGCTGCCGCGCCGTTGGGTTCGCGGCCAGCGCCTGCGCCAGGTCCGGCGGGATTTCCAAATCCTCCACGCCGTCCAGCGCCGCCCAAGAGCCGTCGCGCTTGGCCGCCTCGATCTTGGCCAGGCCCGCTGGCGTCATGCGCCCGGCGGCGATCAGCGCCGCCACACGCAGCTTGTTCGGGCGCGACCAGCCGCTGCGCGCCCTGCGCGGCGCGAACCACAACATGGAGCGTTCCTCATCCAGCTTGTTCCCTTTGCTGTCGACCCACCCGAAACACAAGGCTTCTTCGACCGCTTCCCCATATTCAAAGCGCGGCCGGCCCGTGGCCTTTTTGTAGCTGATCAGCCATACCCCTTCCGTCTGGGTATGGTGCTGCTCCAGCCACTGCCGCCATTCGGCCAGTGTTTTTGGGTGAGTTGAGTTCGGCGGGGGCGTGGGCATGGTCTGGCACTCGCTCAATTACTGGGGCAGCGGAATGCTCAGGACGGTGCCTTCGATCAATACATCGGGGTCGGTGATACGGTTGGCGCTGATGAGGTTTTCCAGGGTCACGCCATAGGCGCTGGCGATGCCCGAGAGGGTGTCGCCCGCCTGCACGGTGTAGTACCGTACGCCCGGGCCGGCCGGCGTTCCGGCGGCGCTGGCGCGCGTGGCCAACGGCGTGAGGCTCGGGCGCGGGGTTTGCATGAGGTTGGGGCCGATGTCCACCTGCGGCAGCGCCAGACCCGCGTAGCCGGGGTCGGCATGGGCCAGATCGAGCGCGGCAATCGCCTGGGCCGTCAGCGCTTCGTAGTCGCCGGCGTTGTCGGTCGCCCGGTCGGCCAGGGAGGCGATCAGCCGCACGGCCAGGTACTCGGCCAGGTAGTCTTGCCCGGCCGCCGTGGTCGGTTGGCCGGCGATTTGCGGTGACGGCACACTCAGAAAATAGTTTGCCGCCAGCGCGCCGGTGCCGTCGCCAAACTCCACCCGCACTTCCACGTTCGAGAGCGGGTCGTACTCCAGCGACCCCACATAGCCGGAAAGGTACAGCTTAGCGGGCAGCACGCCGGCGCAGCGGTCCTGCCACAGCCCGCACGCCGCCGCCAGCCAGGCCTCTACGCGTGGGGCTACAACCGCTACCAGGGCTGCGTCGCGCTCCGAGTGGTGCACCTGCAAGTACTCCGCGCGCCAATCGACCCATTGGCCCCAAAACTGGCCCGGCGGCGCTGTCCGCTGCCAGTCATCTAGCCCGCGCCGCCGGTAAAACTGCGGCAGCACAAACGGCAGCGTTTGCCCATCCGGCGCGGAAAATTCGCGCCGCACCAGCGCCGTCACAAAGTCGCCGTCAATGGCTGTCACCGCGTCCACGGCGAAGGCATGCGAGGCCGGCGTCAGCATGGGTAGCGGGGCGGGCGCGGGCAATGCGGCTTCTAGTTGGTCGCGGCGCACGCTCAGCCAGTCGCGGTTGTCGGGGTCCTGCACGAACAGCGCCAGGTTCACGTCGCCCGCGTAGGCGGCCTCTTCCTCGTAGCGCACCAGCGCCTCAATGTCCGCTTGAATGCGCTGCCAACCTTGCCGCGACACATACCAGGTGGCCGTCAAGGCGACGCCCGCCAGCGCCAACAGCGCCAGCAGCGGCCAAGACCAGCGGCGGCGGGCGCTTTGCGGTTGTGGGGTTGTGGTTTGGGTGGTGGCCGCCCGTGTCAGCGTGGCGGCGGGCGGGGGCGCGGCCGGCGCTGAGGCGGCGGCCGGCGTTCGGTTAGTCGGCGGGGCGCGATTCAACTTCCCCGTGTCGTCCGGGGCATCGGTGACTTCCCAATCGAGCTTAATCGACATCCGTCACCCGCGGGGTGCCGCTACTTCTTGCGGGGCGCGGCCTGCGTTTCCGGGGTAAAGTCTTCCGGCACCTGCGCGCCATCGCCGAAGAAGAACTGCTCGAGCTGTTCCATGAGGAATTTCTGGGCGGCGGGGTCGCGCAGATTGAGGCCGTAGTGGTTGATCAGCAGCGTCGACTGCTGCTGCCATAGGTTCCAGCCGTCTTGCGAGACGTTTTCAAACACGCGCTTACCCAGCGCGCCGCCGAACGGGGCGCGCGGCAGGCCGGGGAGTTCCCGCCCGAGTTTGACACATTGCACCATACGGGCCATTGGTCGCTCCTTTACGCTGTTTTCAACAGCTTGCCGGCTAAGGCGCGCCGCCCGCCCACACAAAATCGTGGATCGTGCTGGTCGCGCCGGCGGGGTCAAATTCTGGCTGCACACTGGTGTTCGGCCGCTGGCGCACCGTGGTAACGGTCCAGCGGTACACGTGAATGGTCGCGTCGGTGTGCCGGAACGTGCTCGGCACAATGAGCTTGGTGTCGGTGGTCGGCTGCCGGTAGAACCGCGCGCAGTTGCAGCTCACGTCCTCGATCACCACTTGGTAAAACTCGTCTGTCCGCAGTGCGCCCACCGAAGTCCATTGCAGCGTTACCACGTCGCCGGCGTTAAAGGCCTGCCCGTCGGTTGGCAGCAGTTGGTTCGGCGCGGGCCATGGCGGGAAGGGTGTGGGCGTCGGCGACGGCCCCGGCGTGACAATGCGGTCCACCGGAATGATCAGCACCTGGTCCTCCCGGATGCTGGCCGGATCGTCGATGCCGTTCACTTCCATCAGGTCGGCCACGGTCACGCCGTAGAAATTGGCGATGCCCAACAGCGTGTCGCCCGCATGCACGGTGTAGGTCAGGTTCGGCGGCACAGTCGCCACCTGCTGGCCCAACGTGGCCGTCGGCAGGGGCGTGGGCGTGCCAGTAGGCACGGGAATCAGCAGCACCGTGCCCACGCTTAGGTTGCAGTTCGGGTCCAGGCGGTTAAGCGCGATGATGCTGGCCGAAGAGACCTGATATTCGGCCGCCAGGGCCACGCAGGTGTCGCCGGCCACCACCGTATACTGGCTGGGCGGCTCCGGCGTGCCGGTCGGCGCGGTGGTCTCGGTGGCGCTCGGCAGCGGCGTAAACGTGGGCGGCTGGGTCAGGGTGGCCGTGGCCGTCGTGACGACCGCCACCTGCACCGTGGCCGTTGTCTCTCCGCTGCCGGCAAACGGATTCGCTACTTTGATCGCCCCGCTGTAGATCAAATAGCCCGCCGTGAGGCCCACCACGATCAGCAGCGAGAGCACCACCATCAGCACAATGGGCGGGCGGGCCCCCTCGCGGGCGGCGCTGCCGGCCAGGGAGCGGGTTTTCGGAGCGGCCCGACCGCCCGCTTTGACGGTCAGGTCGGCGCCGCACACCAGGCATTTGGTAGCGGCGGCGCCCACGCGGGTGCCGCACGTCGGGCACAAACGGGGCGCGGCAGTTGAAGGAGCAGGTGATTTCGTCATAAGGCAGGCGGTATTATACCATTCGGGTTTGGCCGGCTACGGGGGGCGGCGTCCAATCAGCGGCCAGCCGCCCGACGAACGCCTGGAAAACGCCCGCCAGCGCCAGCTTGCCGGGGGCCGCGCCGTGCTAGGTGGTGGGCGGGGCGCTCCCTTCCAGGCCCAGCGCCGGCGCAATCGCCCGCATGGCCGAAATGACCGTGGTAATGTGGTCCGTCAGGTCCACGCCGAGTTCCTGCGCGCCCTGCTCGATGTCGGCCCGGTTCACCCCGGCGGCGAAGGCTTTGTCTTTCCACTTGCCCTTGACCGACTTGGCGGTCAGGTCATACAGGCTGCGGCTCGGCCGCACCAGAGAGCAGGCCGTGATCAGCCCCGTCAGCTCGTCCACGGCAAACAGCGCCTTCTCGCGCTGCGTCACGCGCGGCACATGGGTATGCTCGGCGTGGCTCAAAATGCACTGAATCACATCTTCCGGCACGCCCCGCGCGCGCAAGATCGGCGCGCCGTCCTGTGGGTGCTGCTCCAGCGTCGGGTGGATTTCCCAGTCAAAATCGTGCAGCAGGCCGGGCAGGCCCCAGGCGTCGGGGTCTTCGCCGTACTTCACGGCGTACCCGCGCATGGCGGCCTCGACCGAGAGCATATGCTTGACCAGGCCCTCATTTTTCACGTACTCGGTGACGATGGCGTAAGCGGTTGAGCGGTCCATGGTGGAGTTGGCAGCCTGTC
>JAYUUW010000082.1:0-10647 GCA_043754665.1 Anaerolineales bacterium
CGGCACCAGCTCGGCCTCGACCGGCCGTTTTTGCAGCGTTACTGGCTGTGGATCAGCAACATCGTCCTGCATGGCAATTGGGGCGTCTCCATGCTCCGCCGCCTGCCGGTCACGGCCGTCATTGGCGAGCGGCTGGGCTTCACCGCCGCGCTGGCCATGGCCACCCTTGTCTTTACCTATGGCCTAGCCATCCCCATTGGCATCTTGTCGGCCGTGCGGCAGTATTCGCTGGCCGACTACTCCTTCACCCTCATCGGCTATATCGGCATGGCCACGCCCAATTTTCTATTAGCCTTGGTCTTGGTCTATTTCAGTGTCGTCATCTTTGGCACCAGTGTGGGCGGACTCTTTTCACCTGAGTTTGTCGAAGCCCCCTGGAGCCTGGCGCGGCTCTTTGACCTCTTCCGCCACCTGTGGGTCGCGGCCCTGGTGCTGGCCATCGCCGGCACCGCCTTCCAAATCCGCACCATGCGCGCCACCCTGCTCGACGAGAAGAACAAGCTCTACGTCACGGCGGCGCGGGCGCGCGGCATGGCCGAAGGCAAGCTGCTCCTCAAGTATCCCGTGCGCGTGGCCCTCAACCCCATCGTCAGCACCATCGGCTGGGAACTGGCCGCCATCATTTCGGGCGCGCCCATCGTGGCCTTCGTGCTGGCCCTGCCCGACACCGGCCCGCTCTTCCTGGTGGCCCTGCTCGACCAGGACTCGTACCTCTCCGGCGCCATGCTGCTCATGTATGCCACCCTGACCATCATCGGCACCTTCCTGTCCGACATCATGCTCGCCTACCTCGATCCGCGCATTCGCTACGGGGGTTCCTAACATGGCCGACGCCGCCAACACCCTGCCGGGCGCTCCCCCCGCCCAGCCCGTCGCGCGCCCGACCCGCTCGGCGGAGCAAGAGAATAAGTATTACACCGCCGGCCAGTTCCAACTGATTTGGTGGCGCTTCAAGAAGCACCGCCTGGCCCTCATCGGCATGACGCTGCTGGGCTTCTTCGCCATCATCATGCTGTTTGCCGAGTTCTTGGGGCCGCTGAGCGGCACGACCCGCAATGTGGAATACCTGAACGGGCCGCCGCAGACCATCCGCTTCATCGACGCCGACGGCCAGTTCCACCTGCGGCCGTTTGTCAACTCGGTGACCTACAAGATGAACCCCGAGACCTTCATCCTGGAGGTCACTGAAAACCCCACCAAGCCCTGGCCGATCTACTTCTTCGTCAAAGGCGAGCCGTACAAGCTGTGGGGCCTCGTCCCCGGCGATCTCCACCTCTACGGCGTGCAGGGCGAAGACGCCTTCCTGCACATCATGGGCACCGACAAGCTCGGCCGCGATGTGTTCTCGCGCATCATGTTCGGCACCCGCGTGTCGCTGTCCATCGGCGTCATCGGCATGTTCATCTCGTTCTTCATGGGGCTCATCATCGGCGGCATCGCCGGCTTCTTTGGCGGCGCGGTCAACGACCTCATCCAGCGCAGCATTGAGTTCATCCGCTCCATCCCCACCCTGCCGCTGTGGATGGCCCTGGCCTCCACCCTGCCGCTGGAATGGTCGGCCGAGCAAGTCTACTTTGCCATCACCATTCTGCTGGGCCTGCTGGGCTGGACCAACCTGGCCCGGCGCGTCAGCTCCAAGCTGCTCTCCCTGCGCGACGAGGACTACGTCACCGCCGCCCGCGTGGCCGGCAGCAGCGACGCCCGCATCATCTTCCGCCACATGCTGCCGTCGTTCCTCAGCTACATCATCGTCGACCTGTCGATCTCGTTCCCCTACATGATCCTGGCCGAGACCTCGCTCAGCTTCATCGGCCTGGGCCTGCGCCCGCCGGTCATCAGTTGGGGCGTGCTCCTGCAAGACTCGCAGAACGTCAAATCCATCGCGCTGTACCCGTGGCTGTTCACGCCGGTCATTTTTGTGGTGCTGGCGGTGCTGGCCTTCAGTTTCGTCGGCGACGGCTTGCGCGACGCCTCCGACCCGTACTCGCGCTAGAGGCCACTGCTCATGATAGACAGTCCGGTCCTGCTCGATATTCAAGATCTGCGCGTGTCCTTCCCGCTCGACGAAGGCACGGTCCAGGCGGTCGATGGCGTCAGCCTGACCATCCGGCGCGGCGAGGTGTTGGGCATTGTGGGCGAAAGCGGCTGCGGCAAATCCGTCACCGCCCAGACCATTCTGCGCATCGTGCCGCCGCCCAGCCGCATCGACAGCGGGCGCATCTTGTTCTACCCGCCCGCCGTCAACGGCAGCAAGCGGCCCGACGTGGTCGACCTGGCCGCCCTCAAGACCACCGGGCCTGAAATTCGGCAGGTGCGCGGCAAAGACATCGGCATGATCTTTCAGGAGCCCATGAGCTCCTTCTCGCCGGTGCATACCATCGGCAGCCAGATCGTCGAGGCCATTCAACTGCACCTGCCCCTCAACCGCACCCAGGCCCGCGCCCGCGCCGCCGAGCTGCTTACCACCGTGGGCATCCCCAATGCCCAGTTGCGGCTCGATGCCTACCCGCACCAGTTCTCGGGCGGCATGCGCCAGCGCGCCATGATCGCCGTGGCCCTGGCCTGCCGGCCCTCGCTGCTTATCGCCGACGAGCCCACCACCGCGCTCGATGTGACCATCCAGGCCCAGATCCTCGCCCTGCTCCGCTCGCTGCGGCAGGAGTTCGGCATGGCGGTGATGTTCATCACCCACAACCTGGGCGTCATCGCGCAGATCGCCGACACCGTGGCGATCATGTACATGGGCAAGGTGGTCGAATACGGCCCGGTGCGCGACATCCTGCTCAACCCCAAGCACCCCTACACCATCAACCTGCTCCAGGCCGTGCCGCGCCTGGGCAAGACTGCCGGCCAACGCCTGGCGGCCATCGGCGGCTCGGTGCCCAGCCCGTTCGCGCGGCTGCCCGGCTGCCCCTTCCATCCGCGCTGCGAATCGTTTATGGCTGGGCGCTGCGATGCCAAGCTCCCGGCGGTCACGGCGGTCGATAGCCATCACTCGGTCAGGTGCTTCCTCTATGAGCCCGTTGATGAACCCAAGTAACCCGCCCCCCGCGCCGCTGCCGCCCTCGGCCGCCTCGGCCCCCACGCTTCTCAGCGCGCCGCCGCTGCTGGAGGTCAAGGGCCTGTCCAAAAACTTCGCCCTCAAGCAGGGCATGTTCGGCAACACCGGCCCCGGCGTCATCCGCGCTGTCGACAATATCAGCTTTCACATTCAGCGCGGCGAGACCCTGGGGCTGGTGGGCGAGAGTGGTTCCGGCAAGACCACCGCCGGCCGCAGCATCCTGCGCGCCATGGAACCCACCAGCGGTGAAGTCCTCTTCCGCCTGGACGACGGCCCGGCGGTCGATGTGACCAAGCTCGATAAGGGCAGCCTGCGCCGCTTCCGCCGCCACGCGCAGATGATCTTTCAAGACCCTTATTCGTCGCTCAACCCGCGCATGACCGTGCGCGACATCATCGCCGAGCCGCTGGTCGCCAGCGGCCTGGCGCGCGGCAGTGAGCTGGATGACCGCATACGCCAGACGGCGGCGCGCTGCCAGCTCAAGCTCGAACATCTGCGCCGCTACCCGCACGCCTTCAGCGGCGGCCAGCGCCAGCGCATTGGCATTGCCCGCGCCCTGGTGGTCGAGCCGGAATTTGTGGTCTGCGACGAGGCCGTGTCGGCTCTGGACGTCTCGATCCAGGCTCAGATTCTCAACCTGCTGATGGATACGCAGAAGGAATTTGGCCTCACCTACCTGTTCATCGCCCACGACCTGAGCGTGGTCGAGCACGTGAGCGACCGCGTGGCCGTCATGTACCTGGGCCGCCTGATCGAACTGGCCCCCACCGCCGCGCTGTTCTATCAGCCGCGCCACCCGTACACCGCCGCGCTCATGTCGGCCATCCCGGCCCTCAACCCCGATGAGGTCATGCAGCCGGTGCTGTTGGAGGGCGAAATCCCCAGCCCGGCCAACCCGCCCTCCGGCTGCCACTTCCACCCGCGCTGCCCCTACGTGCAGGACGTCTGCCGCCAGGAAGTGCCGCTGCTGCGCGAAGTGGTCCCCGGCCAATTTGCCGCCTGCCACTTCGGCGAGACGCTGACCCTGAAAGGCGCCAGCAGCAGCTAAGCGCCCGCCCGCCGCGCGGCGGCGCTCACCGACGGAGCGCCGCCCCTTTTCATTTCCCCCTCACCCACCGCCCTGAACCGGAAAGGATCGTAACCCGATGCTCACCAACCCCTGGCTCCGCCCCACCCGCCCGCTGGCGATTGCGCACCGCGGCCATTCCACCGAATACCCCGAGAACACCCAGGTGGCCTACGAGAAGGCCGTGGAATTCGGCGCCGAAATGATCGAGTGCGATGTCAACATCAGCCAGGACGGCGTGCTGGTGATGATGCATGATGCCAAGCTCGACCGCACCACCACCGGCACCGGCAAGGTCAGCGACCACACCTTTGCCGAATTGCAGCAACTCGACGCCGGCGTGAAGTTCGCGCCGCAGTTCGCCGGGGCGCGCATCCCCACCACCGAAGCCACGCTCCGCTACTACCGCGAGGCCGGCATCATGGGCTGCTTTGAGGTCAAGGGCGCCGACGAGGCCGAGGCCCTGCGCATTGCCGGCGCGCTGATCGACCTGTTTGTGAAGCTCGACGCGCTCGACTACGCGCTGATGAGCAGCTATTCGCACCCGGCCCTGGCGCTGGCCAAGAGCAAGGTGCCGGCGCTGATGCTCGCCCCCGAGCGCCTGCCCGACGATGCCCCGCCCAACACGCCCGACGCCCTGCGCCAGGCGCGTCTGCTGGGCACGGCCATCCTGCAATACCAATACACCGTCATGACGCCCGAGGTCATGGCCGAACTGCACGCCGCCAACTTGGCCGTGTGGGCCTGGTCGACCACCGACGAGCAGAGCATGGTCGACAGCATTGCGCTGGGGGCCGACGCCCTCATGGGCGACGACGTGCGTCTGATGATCCAGGTGCTCGACCGGCTGCGCCCCATCGCCTAACGCCGCCGGCCGGCCGCCATGCGCATCACCCGCATTCAGGTCTACAAAGTCAACCTGCCGCTGACGGCCGGCTACCGCTGGGCGCCCGGCATCTATTACGGCGCGACCAAAGGCCTGGTGGCCGTCGAGACCGATGCCGGCCTCACCGGCTGGGGCGAACTCGCCACGCCGGAGTTGGCCGACCTCGCCCTGGCCGAGCTGGTTCAGCCGCTCATTGGGCTGGACCCGTTCGACCTGGAAGCATGCAGCCGCCGCGTGCTGCCCGAAATCCGCACCCTCAAGAACACCCACGACGACAGCCTGGTGCGGGCCTTTGGCGGCATTGAGATCGCGCTGTGGGACCTCAAAGGCCAGGCGCTCGGCCTGCCCATCTACCAACTGCTGGGCGGCGCGGCCCGCACCACTCTCGGCGTCTCCGAATACTTTGCCCTGCGCTTGCCCAGCGCCACCGAGGCCGGCGAAGCCACCCCGCTGGCGGTGGCCCGCTACTGCGCCCGCATGCGCGCGACTTACGGCTCCACCCTGTTCGAGGGCAAGCTGGGCGTGCTCGACCTCGACACCGAAGTGCAGATGATCAAAGAAGTTCGCGCCGCCATCGGCCCCGACGCCACGCTGCGGGTCGATGCCAACATGGCCTGGCCGCTCAACACCGCCCGCCGCGCGCTGGCCCTGCTCGAGCCCTACAATCTCGCCAACATCGAAGACCCGGTCGCCAGTTGGTTCGATATGGCCAAGCTGCGCCGGCACAGCGCCATCCCCTTCTCCAGCCACGTGCCCGACCTGCGGCTCGCCGTCGAGCTGGGCGTGCCCGACACGCTGGTGCTCAACGTCACCCGGTTGGGCGGCCTGCGCGAGACCATCAAGTTCATCGGCGCCTGCGAGACCATGGGCGTGGGCTTCTGGTTCTACAGCGGCGAGACCGCCATCGGCACCGCCGCCTACATGCAGTTGGCCGCCGCCCTGCCCTACCTTGACCAGCCCGGCCAGTCGCTGCTGCGCTGGTACGCCGACGATGTGGTCACGCCGCTCTTTGAGCCGCGCCACAACCAACTGCCCATTCCTACCGGCCCCGGCCTGGGCCTCACGGTCGATCCCGAGGCCCTGGCGCGCTGCCGGGCGCGTTACGACCGCGACGGCACCCTGCCGCAGTTGGGCGAGCCGGGCCAGAACCAACACCGGCGCTTCCACGCCCAGTAGCCCAGCCCTGCATGAGTATCGGCCGCCTCTCCCCCCCTGAGTGGCGCTGGACGACCGACGCGCAGTCGGGGCGGCCGGTGCGCCAGCTAACCAGCGTCGGCCACAACTACCACCTGTACTTCTACAACCCCACCGTCACGCCCGACGGCCGCTATCTGGTCTTCTATTCCGAGCGCACCGGCCTCGCCAACCTCTTCCGCCTCGACCTCGCCAGCGGCGCGATCGCGCAGCTCACCGATGCCGCGCCGGTGCGGGCCGAGTATTGGCCCTTCTCGCCCCCGGCGCAGGGCGTGGGCCTGTGCCTGGCGGCGCTGGGCGACGGCGGCCGGCGCGTTTATTACTTTGAGGGCAACGATCTGCGCTCGGTCCATCTGGAAACGTTTGAGGCACAGCACCTGCTCACCGTGCCGGCCGACCGCCGCCCCTCCATGCTGAATGCCAACGCCGCCGGCGACACGCTGGCCTTCGCCACTTGGGACGAAGCCCTCTTTGCCGACCGCGCCCGCCGCGCCTACGCCGGCGAGCAGTTCCCCGACGAAGCTTTCTTTCAAGAGACGACCAGCACGATCACCCGCGTGGACGTAGCGGCCGGCGCGGCCGAAGAAGTGCTGCGCCTGCCCAATTTCTGGATCAACCACGTGCTGCCGCACCCCACGCGCCGCAACCTGCTGCTGTTCTGCCACGAGTTCACGCCCGACCGCGACCGCATGTGGCTGCTGGACACCGACACCGGCGCGTGCGCCCCCGTGCCCGGCCAGGCCGCCAACGAGTGGTACCAGCACGAGTTCTGGAGCGCCGACGGCGAGCGCATTTGCTTTCACGGCGGCTGGTGGCCCGACGCGGCCAGCGCCTTCGCCGGCTGGTGTAAACCCGACGGCAGCGGCTACGAGTGCTTCACGCATACCACGCCCGGCCGCATGTATGCCCACTACAACCTGCACCCCGGCGGGCAAGCGATGGTCACCGACGGCGAGGCCCATCCCGGCTGCCTCTCCCGCGTCGAACTGGTTGACGGTCAACAGCACTTTGAGGTGCTCTGCCGCCACGACTCGTACGAGCCGGTGGAAGACCAGCGCGCCCACCCACACCCCAGCTTCACGCCCGACGGCCGGCAGGTGATCTTCACTGCCAACCACGGCGGCCTCAGCAACATTTACGCCGTCGCCTGGGACCGTGAGTCTGCCTAGCATGGCCGCACCCGACTACCTGCCGCCGCTCGACTTCACCGCTTCCGCCTACACCGGCTGGACCCGCGCCCACTGGCAGGCGCTGCTGGCCCGCGTCACCTATGGCTTTGTGCGCCGCATCACCCGCAGCGGCTCACCCGCCCGCGTGCTCTACCCCGACGACCACGCCGACCATAGCGATGCCGTCAACGGCCTGGAGTCGTTCGCGCGCCTCGCGCTGGTCTGGGGCGCTTGGCTGCACAACCCCGCCAACCCGCCGCGCCTGAGCTTCCAGGGCTACGACCTCAACGTCGCCCAACTGCTCCAGCAGGGCCTGCTGCAAGGCACCAACCCCGCCTCGCCGCACTACTGGGGGGCCATCACCCATCTCGATCAGCGCATTGTCGAGTGCTCCTGCCTCGCCATCGCCGTGTGGCTCAGCCGCGCGCAGGTGTTTGCCGAACTCACCGCCGCGCAGCAGCAGCAAGTCATCAACTGGCTGGCCCAGGTCGATGGTAAGGGCACCTATCCCGATAACTGGGCGATGTTCCCCGCCATGAGCCAGGCCGTGCGCCTGCGGCTGGGCTTCCCCGCGCCGGAGGCCGACCTGCGCCGCCGCCTGGAGGCGATGGCCGCCTTCTACCGCGGCGACGGCTGGTATGTTGACGGCCCCGGCGACGAGTTTGATCTGTACAACGCCTGGATGTTCGGCGGCCACTACCTGTTCTGGGCCTGGATAGACGGCGACCGCTACCCCGACCTGCGCGACCAGATTTTGCAGCGCGGCCGTTCCTTCCTGGCCGGCTTTCAATACTTCTTCGGCAGCAACGGCAGCTACGTGGGCTGGGGCCGCTCGCTCGGCAGCCGCTTCGGCGCGCTGATTGCCATTGCGCTGGGGCATGCCCTGGGCCTCGCGCCCGGCGACCCCGGGCTGCTGCGCCGCCTCTCCAGCGGCAACCTGCGCTACTACGCCGAGCGCGGCCTGTTCCACCCCACCGAGCACTACCTCACACAGGGCGTGCACCAACATAACCCGCTGGCGCTCGAAAGCTATGTGTCGCCCGGCTCGCCCAACGCCGCGCTGGCTGGGATGCTGGCGCTGGCCTTCGACGCGCAGGACCCATTCTGGACCGCGCCCGAGTCGCCGCTGCCCATCGAGCGCGGCGACTTTGAGTTGGTGCTGCCCACGCCCGGGTTCGTGGTCAGCGGGCGGCAGGCCACCGGCCAGGTGCTGCTGCTCAACAGCCGCGCCTCCGCTGGGGCTTCAAACAACTACCCGGCCAAGTACGGCAAGCTGGCCTACAGCACGCACTTCCCGTTCAATGTGGTGCCCGTTGTAGCCGAGGGCCAAGGCACTTATGGGCCAGACGCCATGCCGGCGCTCACCGCTGACGGCCGGCACTTCGGCCACCGGCTGCACACGCGCGCCAGCGGCGTGGCCCCCGGCCTGAGCTGGAGCGCCTTTGATGAAGACGTCGCCGGCGAGCCGCAGGCCATGTGGACCGCCGTGCTGCTCTGGCGCGACGTGCAGGTGGTGCTGACCACCGTGGCCCCGGCCCTGCCGGTCGCGGTCTACCACGCCCCCGCCCCACTGGGCCTCGAGCGCCCGGCCGGCCTGGTGCGCCGCTCTGACCCTGCGGCCGGCTGGGAGTATGCCGAGGGCGAAGGCCGCGCCGTCGCCATTCGCCGCCTGCTCGGCTACGACGCCCAGCAACCCAGCGCGCCCTTCCTCGGCCGCTCGACCCTTAACGTGGCCTACCCCTATGCCGAGCAGCCGCTGGTACACGAGACCCAGCCCAGCCTCGCGCCGCGCGCCCTCGCCAGCCTGGTGCTGGCCCGCCCCGCGCCGTTCGACCCGGCCGCCGAGTTCGCGAGCTTCACCGTCACCGAGGCCGACGGCGAATTCACCCTCACCTGCCCCGACGGCGCGCAGGCGCTCGTCGTTTTAGGCCCGCGCCTGCCCACGGTCTACACGCTTGGCAACACGACCTTCCACGGCGCGGGCCTCCGCTATGCCCGCCTGCTGCCCGAGGGGCACTGCTACAGCGGCCAAGGCGTGCAGCAGGTGACGGGCGTGGTTGCCTTCGACGCCCCCGCCACGTTCGCGCTCGAACGCCACGCAGACGACACGCTCACGCTCACCACCGACACCGGCGCGGCGCTTGACCCGGCCTGGCTCGGCGCGGCGTCACCCATTGTCGAGGCCCGCCCGCTCGCCGGCGCTTGGGAGCCCGTACCCGACTGCGCCGGCGGTATCATCCCCGCCGCCGTGGTGCGCGCCTGGCAGGCCCGCACCGAGCGCACGCTGATTGAATTCCGCTTCCGCTGAGCAAAAACCGGAATGTGCTACGGAACGCTCACGTTTTGAAGAGGCACCCCTTCCCGTCCGCTGTACGCAGCGCGGGATGAGGCCGGGGGTTAGGTCAGGATAGCTCTCAAACAGGACCGCGCATGGATTACGTCATCGGTTGTGATGTCGGTTCGCAAAGCACCAAGGCCCTGCTGGTCTCGTTGGCCGGTGAGTTGGTCGGCGAGGCCGCCGTGGGCTACAGCATCGACTACCCGCAGCCGGTCTGGGCCGAGCAGCCGGTCGAGCGCTGGACCGACGCCCTCACCCAGGCCATTCAGCGCCTGCTGGCCGAAACCGGCGTGGCCCCGGCCCAGGTGCGCGCCCTCGGCCTCGCCAGCCAGGTGGAAGGCGTCGTGCCGATTGACGCCGCCGGCCGGCCGCTCCGCCCCGCCATCATCTGGATGGACCGCCGCGCCGAGGCCCAGTGCCGCCCGGCCCGCGCCGCGCTCGGCGACGACGGCGTGTTCGCGCTCACCGGCCTCAACCTCGACCCCAGCCACGTCGCCCCCAAAATCCGCTGGATCATCGACCACCAGCCGGAGATCGCCGCCCGCACCGCTTACTGGCTCCAGCCCGGCAGTTATGTGGCCTACTGGCTGACCGGCGAACTCGCGATTGACTACTCCAACGCCTCGGCCTCGCTGCTGCTCGACATCCGTACCCGCGACTGGTCGCCGGCCATGGGCGCCGCCTTTGGCATCGACCTGGCCCAACTGCCGCCCGTGCGCCCCGCCACCGACCAACTCGGCCGGCTGCGCCCCGCTCTGGCCGCCGAGCTTGGCCTTAGCCCCGACACCCTCGTCGTCGTCGGCAGCGGGGACGAGCACGCCGCCTGCCTGGGCGCGGGCGTGGTGCGCCCCGGCCTCATCGGCGACATCGCCGGCACCTCCGAGCCGGTGTGCGCCGCCGCCGCCGGCCCGGCCTTCGACCCCACCCGCCTGA
>JAYUUW010000083.1:0-5590 GCA_043754665.1 Anaerolineales bacterium
CCGGCGCGCAGGGCGTCCCAGGCGGCGGCGTCCACGGTCTGCACGGCCCAACTGCTGGCCCAATCGTGGTTGGGCGGCGTGCCCTGCTCGTAGGCAATGAACAGGTCGAGCAGGAAGCGCACATGATGGGCGTGCGCGGCGATGGTGGCGTTGGCCGGCCGCAGCCCGGCGGAGGCAGTGGCCGCGTCGAGCTGGTCGAGCGTGCCCAGCAGGCCGGCCTGCCCGTCATCGAGAAAAAAGCCGTTGGGCGACTCGGACACGCCGAAGCCCTCGGCCAGCAGGGTGAGCAGCGGGTTCTTGAAATCATCAACGTTGATCGACATGAATGCCTCCTGGGTAAACGGCGCGGGGTGAGGGTGTCACACCCGTTTGAATAAGACCATTAGCATAGCGCGGCATGTATGACAACTGTGTGTCATACATTGCGGCGGCTAGTCGGTGGCGTACGGCGCGAGCAGGGCCTGCAAGCCGGCGGCGAACTCGGCGCGCCAGGCGGCGGGCTCATCGCACAGTGAATCCTTGAGATACAGTATCAGACCCTGGTCGAAAAACGCCGCACTTCGGGCCGGCGGGGCCGGCCCTCGTGCTGCGTTTTTCGCTGGCTCTATAACGACGGCTGCGACTGACCTAAGCCCGTAGCGCGGATCGCCGCCACGGTCTTGATTAGAGCAAGGTGCAGGTGTATGGATGGCGTTCTGTTGGCAGCGCGAAGGCTGGCGGTTGGGAGACGGCGTACCGCCGATTGCAACGTGCCCTAATCAGGCGTGTAGGGCGCGAGCAGGGCCTGCAAGCCGGCGGCGAAATCGGCGCGCCAGGCGGCGGGCGTGAGCAGTTCGGCGCCGGGGCCGAGCCAGCGCACCAGCGCGAACGCCAACTGCGCGTCTACCTCGCCGTAGGTCATGATGACGGACCCGGCCGCATCGGGCGCGAAGCGGGCGTGGCCGTAATACCAATCGCGCTGGAGGCGCTCGGCCTGGGCGGGCGTCAGGCGGATGGTCACCGGGCTGGAGGCCGCCCACTGCGCCATCGCGCCGGTCAGCCAGCGGCGGCCCAGCAGCGTAGTCAGGTCGAACGCGGGCGCGGGCGGCAGCGGCTGGGCCAGCGGGGTAATGGCCTGCACCCGGTCGGCGCGCCACAAGCGCGGGGCCTCGCCGCCGCGCTCCAGCCGCCGGCCGACGAGATACCACAGGTCGCGGTCCCACAGCAGGCCAATGGGGGCCAGCGCCTGGCGGCTGGGGGTGTTGGCACCGGCGCGCACATATAGCACCTCCACCGGGTGCTGGTCGAGCAGGCTTTGCAGGAAGGTGGTGATGGCCTGGCCCTCGGCCGTGTCGCCGGCGGGCGGCGGCGGCTCGCCCGGCTCGGGGTGAAAGCTGTCGTGCGGCAGCGGCTCGAAGGCGATGACCTCCGCCAGCCCCGACACGGCGGCGCGGCGCTGATCGGGCAGGGCCGCGCGCAGCTTGTCGCCGGCGGCGGCCAGGTCGGCGCTGAAGGGCCGCACCCGCAGCCGTCCCAGCAGCGCCAGCCCGGTGAGCAGCGACACCGCCTCGCCCACCGAGAAGGTGATGGGCGGCAGGAAGTAGCCCTCCACCAGCCGGAAGCCCCCCGCCCGGCCGTTCTCGGCATACACCGGCACGCCGACGGCCGCCAGTGTTTCAATGTCGCGGTAGATGGTGCGCGGCGCGACGCCGAAGCGCTGGGCCAGCGCCGTGGCCGAGTGCGTCTGCCCCGAGCGCAGCAGGAGGAGGATGCCCAGGGCGCGGTCAAAGCGGTTCATAGTGGGGAAAAACTTTGGCCACGAATTTCACGAATTGCACGAATGGGGGAGCGGGAGAACGACGGCTGCGCCAGAGTCGCGGACGAGACAAATGGGGGGAAACTTTGGCCACGAATTGCTTCGCGCGAATTACACGAAACGGGTTTCACACGTGTGAGGTAGCATCTGTATATGAACGCAAGTACCTGAGCGATGCCTAAACGTTTAGCTGATATGGATTCGCGCAACCTTCCCATACCGTCCCTTCCCGACTCTGGCGTGGCCTCTTTGCTCCCGCTCCCCCATTCGTGAAATTCGTGTAATTCGTGGCCAATGCCTTTCCGAGCGGTGACCATCCCGACAACCAGCATCTATCCGGTCCTACTCCGTGTAAAAAATCTCGCGCATGTCGGTCCACCACTCGCCGGGGGCGCGGGTTTCCAGCGGGCTTTGCAGCGGCTTGTTGATCGCCCACCAGGCCTGCGTCTGCGGGTCGGCCTCCATGCGGGCGTAGTCGGCCGCGAAGTCGTCGCCGTGATACTCAAAGTAGGCGAAGAGCAGGTTGTCTTTCAGGAAGATGGTGTAGTTGCGGATGTTGCAGGCCGTGATCATTTCCAACACCGACGGCCACACGGCGGCGTGCAGGCGCGTGTATTCGGGGATGTTCTCAGTGGCGATGCCGAGCACTTGTCCAAAGCGTTGCATGGGGTCTCCTGATGAACGTGGGTGAGTTAGGCGGCGGGCGCGGCCAGCCGGTAGACGCGGGCGGCCGTGCCGCCGAAGATGGCCGCCCGCTCGGCGGCGGTGCGCGGGGCCAGCGCCTGGTTGAGCGCGGCATACACCAGCGCGTAATCGGCGGCCAGCGTGCACACCGGCCAGTCGCTGCCGAACATCAGCCGGTCGGCGCCAAAGTGCTCCAGCGCAAAATCCACATACGGCACCAGGTCGGCCACGGTCCAGTTCTTATGGTCGGCGCTCGTCACCAGGCCGGAGAGCTTGGCGTAGACGTTGGGGTGGCGCGCGGCGGCGGCCAGTTGGTCAGCCCACGCGCCCATGGTGTGCGCCTTGATCGGCGGCGCGCCCAGGTGGTCAATAATCATGGTCAGATCGGGCAGGGCCTGGGCCACGGCCGGCACATGCTGCAAATGGTGCGGGTAGACGGTGCTGAAGTCAAAGCTCAGGCCGTCCTCGGCCAGCCGGCGCAGGCTCTTGCGCACCGCGGACTTCAAAATCCAATCGGGGTCGGCCTCCAGGTGCAGCAGGTGGCGCAGGCCCTTGAACTTGGGGTGGCCGCTCAGGCGTTTGAGCGCCACGCGGGCGGCGGCGGGGTCGGCCAGCGGCACCCAGCCCACCACCCCGCCGATCCAGGCGTAGTCTTCGGCCTGGGTGAGCATGGCGACCGTGTCTTCCAGCGAGTTCATCGACTGCACCAGCACGGTCAGGTCGATGCCGGCGGCCTGGCGCTGCGGGTCGAGGTCGCGCGGCGCAAAGTTGGCGTACAGCGGGCCATTGTCGGGCGTGAGCCACGGGTAAGCGACCTTGTTTAGGTTCCAAAAATGTTGGTGCGTGTCAACGCGCAGGGGTTCCACTGGATGCTCCGCTAGAGAATCGGCGCGGAGTGTACGTCAGAATTGGGCGGGAGAAAAGCTTTGGCCACGAATCGCTTCGCGCGAATTACACGAATTGAAGGGCTGGGCTGGAGGCGATCGGAGGCGATGATCCGTTCATACCGATGGGGGTGTGTTTAATACAAGATCAGTGGGAGCCTTACTTCTCCTCGCCTTACATCAACTGTCTATCACGTTCGACTATAACCAATCCGTCGTTCTCCCCTAACCCATTCGTGAAATTCGTGTAATTCGTGGCCAATGGTTTTCCCCACCTAAGCCGGCGACTCGAAGCTCCCCAGGATCAGTGGCAGCACGTTCTGACGCGGCCCGTGTGTGTTTCTGGCCGGGCCGGGCGGAGGCCGCTATAATGCGCGGCAGGGCCACTGGCTCGCACGCCGCGCCGCGCGGCAGGACCCCGACATGCCCATTCAACCGAACAGCAAGCTGGTAATGATTGGCGACTCAATCACCGACTGCGGCCGAGCGCGGCCGGTGGGCGAAGGGCTGGGCGAGGCGCTCGGGCGCGGCTACGTGGCGCTGATTGATAGCTGGCTGCAGGTGAGCGTGGCCCAGCCCAACATCCGCGTGATCAACATGGGCACCTCCGGCGACACCGCCCGCGACCTCAAGCGCCGCTGGCAGAGCGATGTGCTCGACCTCAAGCCCGATTGGCTCTCGATCATGATCGGCGTCAACGATGTGTGGCGGCAGTTCGACTCGCCGCTCCAGCGTGACCTGCACGTGGGGCTCGACGAGTACCGCCACACGCTGGAAGGGCTGGTGCAGAAGACCGCCCCGCAATTGCGTGGGCTGATTTTGATGACGCCGTTCTTCATCGAGCCCAACCGGGCCGAGCCCATGCGCGCCAAGCTCGACCAATATGGCGCGGTGGTGCGGGCGCTGGCCGGGCAGTACGGCGCGGTGCTGGTCGACACCCAGGCGGCGTTCGATCAGGTGCTGCCCACCGTGCACCCGATGCGCCTGGCCTCGGACCGCGTGCACCCCACGCAGGCGGGCCACCTCGTCGCGGCCAAAGCCTTCCTCAGCGCCGTGGACATGCTGGTCTAGCTGCGGGAATCAAATAGCGGGCCGCGTCAGCACGACTGACGCGGCCCGCTTTTGTTTTGGAAGGCGATTACGCTTGCGGCGGGAAGGGTGGCGGCGGGTACAGCGCCTCGATCTGCGCCACCAGTTCCGGCGGCAATGCCAGCCCCACCGCGCCCAAATTGTCAGTCAGTTGCGCGGGCGTGCGCACGCCGAGGATGACGCTGCTGACGGCGGCGGGCCGCATGGCCCAGGCCAGCGCCAGCCGTGAGGCGGTGGTGCCGTGCGCAGCGGCCAGCGCGGCCAGCGCCTGCCCCTTGCGCTTGTTCTCCTCGGTCCAATACATGCGCAGCATCACGCCGTTCTGGTCGGGGTCGGCGGCGCGGCTGCCCTCCGGCGCGGGCGTGTCGGGCGCATACTTGCCGGTGAGCAGGCCGTGCGCCAGCGGCGAGAAGACCACGTTGCCCACGCCTTCCAGCTTCGTCACTGGAAACGTCTCAAACTCCGGGTAGCGATACAGCAGGTTGTAGCGCGGCTGGTTGACGATGAACGGCCGCGCGCCCAGTTCCCGCGCCAGCGCCTGGGCCTTGACGATCAGCCAGGCCGGCCACTCCGACACGCCCCAGTACAAAATCTTGCCGGCCCGCGCCAGGTCGTCCATGGCGCGGATGGTTTCTTCGAGCGGCGTTTGCGGGTCGGGCCGGTGGCACATATACACATCAACGTAGTCCAGCCCCAGCCGCCGCAGCGAGGCATGGCACTGTTCGCGCAGGTGCTTGGCCGACAGCCCCCGGTCGTTCGGCCCGCTGCCCATCGGCGCCCAGACCTTGGTGATGACGAACAAATCGGAGCGCGGCAGTTCGGCCAGGCAGCGCCCCAGCACTTCTTCGGCTGCGCCCTTGTTGTAGGCGTTGGCGGTGTCGAAGAAGTTGATGCCGGCCTCATACGCCTGCCGCACGATGGCGCGCGAGCCGGCCTCGTCGGTCTTCATGCCCAGCGTCAGGTACGATCCCACGCCCAACACGCTGACCCGCGGACCCCACTGGCCGATCTGGCGATATTCCATGTGAACTCCTTGGGTAGCGGCGGTAGAGGGTGATTATAGCGGGTCAGTGTGAGTCTGGGGACTCAGGGGACTCAGGGGAAGAGCAAGGTCAGCCAATGTGTGTAGGGGCGTACG
>JAYUUW010000084.1:0-2481 GCA_043754665.1 Anaerolineales bacterium
TTACGGCGGGGAGAATATCACGCCGCCTGCGGGGTTGTCAAGGGCAGGCACTAGGCTGGGCCTCTCTAGATGGTGGCTGCCTTTGACCCGGCGGTTGAAACCGCGGCAACATTAAGCAAAGCCCGCCTGCGCGGGCTGGGAGCGCAGCGCCATTTCCTACCCGATCACTAAACGCAAATGCACGCGACTTGGCTGTGCGTAGCGCCCGCCGTCACCCACCCCCTGGATTTGTCATTCCGAACCCGGCCTCAGGAATTTTGGCCTAGCGCTCCCTGTTGGCCGGTGAGGAATCCGCAACTCGGACCTACTCGGCCCAGCGCCCAACCGCACCGCCCCAACATATTATGAGCAACGCCGCCTCATGCCGTTTTGCCTAACGCTGCCTTCAAGCGGGTGAGAAATCTCGCCAGATACCAACGCAGTAGCTTGACCATCCGCGCGCCTCACGGCAGCCACTGCGCTAGTGTCCCGTCCACCGCGACCACATGCGTCTCGTTCGTCGCCAGGGTCCACACCACCAACTCCGGCTTGGGGAAGGGCGTGCCGAGCTGCACGCGCTGAATGACCAGCGCCCGGCCCCACGGGTCCCACCGATAGCTGCCGTGCGTGTACTGTGGCGTGTCGCTGATCGCCCGCGCCTTGCTGCCGTCCGGCCGCATCAGCCACAATTGCTTGCTCGGGCTGCTGCTGCCATCGCGCAGCGCCACCGCCAGCCACGCCCCGTCCGGCGACCAGGCCGGAACGCCGTAGTCGCTCCAGGTGGTGCCTTCGCCAAACGGCACACTCACGGCCTTGGTCGCAAAGTCGACCTTGTACAGCACCGACACCACCAACTCGGCTTGCAGCTCCACATCATTGAACAGCATCGACTGGCCGTCCGGCGCGAACGCCCCCACCAGCCCCATATAGCTGGAGAGAATTTGCTCCTCGCCGCTGTCCACGCTCAGCACGCGGATGCCGCCCACGCTGCCGTCGAAGAACGCCAGCCGCGACCCCTCTGGCGACCACTCCGGCCCGTAACCCAGCACCTGGCTATCGACATACAGCGCCGCCGCCTCGCCCCCTGGCAGGTTCACAGTCCACACGCGCGGCGGCCCCAGCGGGCCGGTGGGCGTCAGCCCCTGTTCCTCGCGGCTGAAGGCTAGCCGCGTGCCGTCTGGCGCCCAGGCCGGCACCGTGCAGCGGTCTGGCCCGCAGAGCACGAGCATGGTCGCCGGCGTCGCGCCGTCAAGCAGCAGCCGCCACAAGTCCATGCCGCCTTGCTCGTTAACCGCCGAATACACCAGTTGGCTGCTGTCAGGCGCGACTGCAAAGTCGAACACCTTGCCGCCGGTTTGGGTCAATTGTTGGGCCGGCCCCGTCCCGGCCGCGTCCACGCGCCACAACTCGGGCGGCCCGCCCGTCGCCGGGGCCACATACACCAGTGACGGCGCCCGCACGGTGAATGTCCATTCCACTGGCGCTTGCAGGGCGCGGCCGGTTGTGCTCATGGCCCCCGCCTCCAGCCGTGCCGTGTAGGTCACCTCCGGCTCAAACGGCGCGTTGGGCACGAACCGCATCACCGCGCCCGCCCATTCCACGCGGCCCGCCACGGCTGGCGTCACGCTGAAGCGCTCGGCCACGCTGTCGGCCTGCATTGGCTGCGCAAACGTCACGGTGATGGGCGCGCGCCCCGGCTGCACCCCGCCCGCCGCTGGGCTGGTGGCGGCCACCCGCGCGCCCACATGGTCGCCCGCCGCAATCAGAACCGCCAGCGCCACCGCCAGCACGCCCAGCGTGCCCCACACCACCACGTCAAACCGGCTGACTAGGCGCAAGCCAGTCACGGATACAAATAGGGCTGGTCGGGTTCGGCCACGCCCTCCAGGCTGTCAGCCACGATCAGCGGCGTGGCGCGCCCGGCCAAGCTGCCCACCGCCATTGCCCCGCGCACCCGCACCCAGCTATTGTTGGTCAGCGCGCCCGCCTGCGGCCACTGCACCAGCAGGCCCACCGCCATCGCGTCGGCCGAGCAGCACGTCACTGCGAACCGGCTCACCAGGAATTGCCCCTCCGGCAAGCCCTCGGCCTGGTACACAAAGCCAATCACATCGGCCGCTTCGCCCGCATACGTGGCCGGGTCTGTGGCGTAGTTGAAGGCCCGCACCCAGTCGAGCACGTTGCGGTCGGTGGACGCCAAATCAAGCTGCACCGACGCGCTGCTCCCGGCCGTTAGCGGGGCGGTAGTGTTGATGCCCTTGTTGGCAATCGCCGCCGAGCCGAGCGGCCGGGCCGGCACCAGCAGCCCCAGCACCAGCGGCACTGCCAGGAACAGGATGCCCCACAGCGGCGTGGCCTTGCCCTCGCCGTTGTCGTGTTCGCCGTGGTCGTGGTCGTGTTCGCCTTGGTCGTGGTCATGCCCGTCGTGCGCGTCGTGGGCATGCCCTTCGGCCACTGCCGCCGCCTTGGCGCGCGCCGTGGGCAGCACCAGCCGCGCCAAGG
>JAYUUW010000085.1:0-3083 GCA_043754665.1 Anaerolineales bacterium
GCGTGCTGGTTGCCGCCATACTGCGCCCCCCGCCATGACCGGGTCAGGAGCCGCCTTAGCGATGCCACTCAAGTTACGCACCTACCAACTGGGCGCGCCACGTCGGCGCGGCGAAGGGCTGCGCCTGGGGGTGGTGCGCCGGCCGCCGCGCGGGGTGCGCAAGCAAGACTACGCCCGCCTCGATTACTACGACGTGTGGCTGCCGCTGCTGGCGCCCACGGCCGACCTGCTGAAGTGGATTCACGCCAAAGGCGCAGACAACGCCGCCGCCTGGAAGCAGTTTGTGCGCCGCTACCGCGCGCAGATGCTCAATAATAGTGATAGCCGCCAGGCCATCGTTCTGCTGGCGCGGCTGGCGCAGAGCACGCCCATCGCCATTGGCTGCCATTGCGCCGACGAACGCCGCTGCCACCGCTCAGAGCTTAACCAACTTATCAAAGAAGCCGCTAAACCCGTCCCCTGACGCCGCGTTATTCCGGCCCCACCCGCGCCCAGGCCAGCCACGCCCACGTCGAGCTGGGCGCGCGCACCAGCACCGTGGCGTAGGCCGCCAGCGCGGCACGCTCGTCGCCGGCCAACTCGTATCCCAATCCACTCAAGTAATACAGCCGGGTCGCCACGCGCTCGGCGGCGGTGTCACCGGCTGGCAGGTAGCCCAGCAGCGCGGTGATCTCCTGCTGCGTGCCCAGTGGCCGGCGCCGAGCCAGCGTGTCGGCTTGCAGTTGGTCAATGTACTCCAAGAGGCTTAGGCCGGCGGGGGCATTGCCGTCATAGCCTTCTAGCCGCATCCAGGCCGGGAGGGGCTCAGCGGTTTCGCTGACTGGCTCGGGCGCATCAAGCAGCGCCACTACCTGGTCGCGGTGCGCGGGGTCGGTTAGGTCTAGCAACGCTGGGTCGGCGCAGCGGGTTTTCCAGCCCGTTGTGCGCCAGCCCTCCGTCAGACGCGACAGCCGACCAACGTCAAGGGGAGCCAAGCCGGTGTCACAATTCCAGCCGGCGTCGTTGGCCAGGGCTGTCACGGCCAACAAGTCTTGTGTCGGAGCGCCCGGCTTTGCGTAAGTTGCCAGCATGGTCGCGGCATTAGCGAAGGCGCTCGTGACGGAAATGGCCCACACCTCGCCCTCCTGGTCAAACACTAGCAGGTAGCGATAACCGACTGCCATCACGCCCACCCACTCGGGCTCCGGGTCAGCATCCAACGCCAGCGGCTCGATCAGGCCAAGGGCAAAGCCGGCCGCCTCCATCGCGAGAGCGGGGGACTGGTCGGCCGGCAGCACGGCGTGCTCGAGCAATTCAGTGGTGAGCAGACTTAGCGGGCAGACCGCCTCGGGCGAGGGTTCGTAGGTCATGGGGTATCCGGGGTACGCGATGTCCTCGTCAATGTCGGTGCCCAGGCTCCCCTGTACCCCTTGCGCTTGGCGGTTGAGCGCGTCACAGATCGGCAAGGGCTTCAATCCGAACTCGGCCACCGCCTGCCGCAGCATCGTCAGATAGCCGCCATCGCCTTCGGTCTCCACAGCCGCTTGCAGCATCGCCGTGGCTTCGTCCCCGCGCCATTGACCTGCCAGGCGCATCGCAAGCTGCACGCGTATCCACGCCACAGCATCGGGCTTGGCGCCTTCGGTCTGGGCTTGAGCCAAGGCCCGCTCGAACCCGGCGATTTGGTCAGCCGGGTCAGCGGCGCGCTGCGCGGCAGCAATTGTGCAGCCGCTCAGGTCTGGCAAAGGTGCCGCCTCGTTCACCACCACGACTGCGCTGCCGTTCCAGGCGTAGTCCGTGACGATGTCGTACCGGCAGTTGAAGCCCAACCACTCCGGGGTAGTCACGCGCATGTCGGTGCGGCCATCGGCGTTCACGTCTTCGAGGGTGTACTCACTGGTTATGTCCCAACCAATAGGGCCGGACGGCAGCCCAGGTGAGCCCACTAATTGCCAGCCGGACCCGCGCCAATGGTATATGAAGGCTTCAGCCCAGTCCCGGCCCCACATGTAGTGGTGGGCCACAAGGACGATTTCGGCGCGGCCGTCGCCGGTGAAATCGTGGGTCGCGTCTAGCTCGACGGGGTCATGCCCATCGTAATAGGGCGGCCAGGGGGCTGGCAACAACTTGGGTTGACCGTTGGCGTCTTCATCAAAAACCAGCCAATCTTTGACATAGTAGTGAGTAAACGTGACCGCTACCAGCCACTCCCGCCCGGCGTCGCCGTCCATTTCGAGCGATTGGGCCGCCAGGTCAACCATGCCCAGCGTGTACCCATGCTCGTCGCGCAGGATATCGGTCGGGTGATCAAGCACAAAGCGGATAGCCGCCGCGCGCAGTAATTGCATCAAGCTATACGGCACCCAGCCGTAATGGACCTCCAAGGTTGATGTCAGCACGGAGCCTGCACTCGGCAGGCCGCCACCGTAATGCCGAGCGGAGTCAGCCGCCGTGAGCGAATGGATGGCCGCCACTTCGCTCCAACTGATTGCGTTTTGAACAGCGGCACCGTCATCGTCGGGATTTACCTCGACTGACTCCGCCAATGTAAGCTTAATCACTTCAAACAGCGTGTCCGAGTTCGGCGCGTGCAGCGCCAAATGCGCGTTCGCCAGTCGCACGCTCTCTGCCGGTGCGCGGGTCGGCGTAACGTAGGGGGTCTCGGTCGGCGTCTCGGTGCGGGTCAGTGCGGGCGTTCGGCTGGGCCGCGCGGTGTGTGTTGGCGCGAGGGTGGGGGGCTGGCTCGGCGTCGGGGTGATGGTGACCCGCACGATAACCACAAATGGCGTGGCGGTGGCGGTCACCTGGGGGACGCTAGAGCTCCGCCCGCTGGCATACACCACCCAGGCCGTCGCCAGCGCGAACAGGCCAATGATGACCCAGCCGATAAGGCTGCCCCGCTTCCTTCCGGCCTGCTGCTCAGTTACCATGCCCGCCTCCGTTGGTGCTGCTTTCATACTATCATACGCACGCAGGCTTATCGAGAGTGCACCATAAAGCTACCGCTTAGTACTACTACGAGACTTCACATTACTACGAGACTTCGGTCTATGACTCCGAGACTTCGGAGAATCAGCGTTTTGGGCGCCGGCGCTTGTGACGAA
>JAYUUW010000086.1:0-1686 GCA_043754665.1 Anaerolineales bacterium
TGACACCTGCACCCACCGCAGGTGCGGTGTCGACCCGTGTCTGCCGGCCAAGCCCCAGCACAAAGGGAAAGTGGAGCGCAGCGGCGTCGGCTACGTGCAAACGAGTTTCATGCCGCTGCTGCCGCCGGGCACGACCCTGCCGGAGGCCAACCGGCGGCTGCGCACCTGGCTGCTGACCACCGCCGGGTTACGCGAGCATGGCACCACCCATGTCCGGCCGCTCAAGCGCTTTGAAGAAGTGGAGCGACTGGCGCTCTTGCCCCTGCCGGCCACGCCTTACGACCCGGCGGTGTGGAAGCAGGTCAAGCTGCACCGCGACGGGCATGTGGTCTTCGAGAAGCGCTTCTACTCGGCCCCCAGCCGGCTGGTCGGCCAAACCCTGTGGCTGCGCGCCGGCATGGCCGAAATCCGTCTGTTTTCGACCGACTATGCGCTGGTGGCGACGCATGCGCGCGCGGCCCAACCCGGCCAGCGGACCACCCACCCCGATCACCTGCCGCCGCACAAGCTCCGCGGCCTGACGGCCACGCGCGCCAGTGTTCAGGCCGAGGCCGACGCGATCGGTCCAATCACGGCCCAGGTGGTGGCCGAACTGCTGGCCGACCGGCCGGTCGATCGCTTGCGGACCGCGCTGCGGGTGCTGGCCCTGGCCGAAACCTACACCCCGGCCCGGCTGGAAGCCGCCTGTGGACGTGGGCGCACCTTCGGCGACACGAGCCTGGCCACCCTCAAGCGCGTGCTAGCGGAAGGGTTGGACCAACTGACGCTGCCTCAGCCGGCCGGCCCCCGGGCCGACGATGCGCTGGTGTTTGCGCGCCCGGCGGCTGAGTTGGCCGAGGCAATACTTGGCGGTGCGAATATGGGCGGTGCGACATGGAACTGAAACAGCACCTCACCCCCAAGCTCAAAGCGCTCCGGCTCTCAGGTATTCTCGATACGCTGGAGGCCCGCATCGCGCAAGCGGCTGAGGCGCGCTGGAGCTATGCGGACTTTCTGGAACGGCTCCTGGAAGATGAGGTCGAGCGCCGGTCCCAGAAACAGTTAGCGCTGCGGGTGCGCCGGGCCGACCTGCCGGGCGATAAGACCTTGGAGACGTTTGACTTCAGCTTCAACCCAGGGCTCAACCGCCAAATGCTCTATGAGCTGGCCACTGGCACCTACATCCGTGAGCATCGGAACGTGCTGCTGTGCGGACCAACTGGAGTAGGCAAGACGCATCTGGCCCAAGCCCTGGCGCATGAAGCCTGCCGGCGCGGCTTTGATGTGGTCTTCACCAATGCGCACAAAATGCTGCGCACCCTGCACGCCGGCCGGGCCGACAACAGCTATGACAAGCGCCTGGCCTTCTATGTCCGGCCGGACTTGCTGGTGATCGATGACTTTGGGCTCAAGCCGCTCGCGGCCCAGAGCGCAGAAGATTTGTATGATGTGATCGACGAACGCTACGGTGAGACGGGCGCCACTGCCCGTAGGGCGTGCTGACCAGCAATCGGGCGCCGGCCGAATGGGCGACCTGGTTCGGCAATCCGCTCTTGGCCAGTGCCGGGCTCGACCGGCTGGCCCACAATGCCCACGTGCTCGTCGTGACCGGCCCCAGTTACCGCGCCCGCGGTCGCCGACAGCTAGAGGAGGTGGCCGTACCGACAACCCTACCCAATTAGCTCACGCACCAACTTGCATCCGACC
>JAYUUW010000087.1:0-4403 GCA_043754665.1 Anaerolineales bacterium
CAGTCAGCCCTCATCTATCCCGAAGCCCGCGCAGGCGGGCTTTGGGATAGATGAGGGCTGACTGCCATCAATCGGTTAGGTGGGAGCGAGGCGAGATAGACGATGCGCGCACCCTATACGCAGTTGTACGCGCATGTTGTCTGGGCGACGTGGGACCGGCGGCCGTTGATCACACCGGAACTGGAACTGCGGGTCTACGGCGTGATATTAGAGAAATGCCGCGTTCTGAAGGCTCATCCGCTGGCTTTGGGCGGCATGCCCGATCATGTGCACCTGCTGGTGCGGCTGCCCGCCACACTGGCCGTGGCAGAACTCGTCAAAGGGGTCAAAGGTGCATCGTCGCACTTACTGACCCAAATGGTAGTGCCGGGTGAGTTTTTCAAATGGCAGGGGGGTTATGGCGCGTTCACAGTGGCGAAGGCCGACATCAGCCGCTGCATGGCCTATATTCGCGGCCAGAAGCAGCACCATACCGACGGCCACCTGGATGCTGAGTGGGAAACAACTGCCAGCGCCAATGACGCCGAACCCGGCTTCGAAACTAAATAGTCTATGCTTACTTTCCGCTGGTACTCTAACTCGGCCCGACGCTTTCGCAGCCTTCCCCAGCCGGCGCAGGCCGGCTTTGCTTTGTGTTGCCGCGATTTCAATCGCCGGGACCGATGAACTAAGGCCACATCTATGGAACCCATCCCTCTGTTCGACAACAAGAAGATCGTGCTGGGCGTCACCGGGTCGATTGCGGCTTACAAGGCGGCCGATTTGGCGTCAAAGCTCACCCAGGCCGGGGCGCAGGTCGATGTCATTTTGACCGAGGCGGCGGCGCGGTTTGTGACGCCGCTGACGTTTCAGTCGGTGACCGGGCGGCCGGCGCTGGGCGATTTGTGGGCGGCCAGCGCCGAGGCGCATGTGGCCCACGTGGCGCTGGCCGAGCAGGCCGACCTGTTCCTCATCGCGCCGGCCACGGCCGACACGCTGGCCAAGCTGGCGCACGGGCTGGCCGATAACCTGCTGACCGTGACGGCCCTGGCGGCGCACTGCCCGGTGCTGGTGGCCCCGGCCATGGATGGCGGCATGTTCGCGCACGCCGCCACGCAGGCCAACATCGCCACGCTGATTGAGCGCGGGGTGGTGGTGCTCGGCCCAGGGGAGGGGCGCATGGCCTCCGGGCTGGTAGGGCGGGGCCGCATGCTGGAGCCGGAGGCGCTGTTTGGGCAGGTGCGGCTGGCGCTGGCGCAGGGCGGCCGGCGCGGTGAAGCGGCGCTGAGCGGGCGGCGGTTCGTGGTCTCGGCGGGCGGCACGCAAGAGCCGCTGGACCCGGTGCGGTTTATCTCAAATCGCTCGTCGGGCAAGCAGGGCTACGCGCTGGCCCAGGCCGCGCTCGATTGGGGGGCGCAGGTGACGCTGATTACCGGGCCAACGGCGCTGCCAGTGCCGGCCGGGGCCGAGGTGGTGCGGGTGGAAACGGCGCAGCAGATGGCCGAAGCCGTGCTGACCGCCAGCGCCACGGCCGACGCGCTGCTGATGGCGGCGGCCGTGGCCGACTTCCGGCCGGCGGCGGTGGCCGAGCACAAGCTCAAGAAGACGGCCGTGCCGGAAATCCTGCTGGAAAAGACGGTGGACATCCTGTCGGCGGTGGCGGAGGCCAAGGCGCAGTCGCCCACGCACCGACCGACCGTGGTGGTAGGGTTTGCGGCCGAGAGCCAAAACCTGATCGAGAACGCGCGCGACAAGGTGCAGCGCAAGCGGCTGAACCTGATCGCCGCCAACAACATTGCCGCGGCTGACGCCGGGTTCGGCGTGGACACCAACCGCGTGACGCTGATCGGCAGCGGCGGCGGGGTGGAAGAGCTGCCGCTGCTGACCAAGGCGCAGGTGGCCGACATCATCATCAGCCGGGTGGCGCAGATGTTCACGCCGCAGACATGGTAGGCGGGCCAACGAGCAGGGCGTGGCAAGACGCCATCACCGACGTGCCGGGCCTGCTGGTCGGACAGGCCGACGACGCCGAGGCGCTGACCGGCTGCACCGTCATCCTGTGCCCCGAGGGGGCGGTGGGCGGCGTGGACCAGCGCGGCGGCGCGCCCGGCACGCGGCAGATCGACGCGCTGCGGCCGGTGCATCTGGTGCAGAAGGCGCATGCGGTGGTGCTGGCGGGCGGCTCGGCCTTTGGGCTGGATGCCGCCACCGGCGCGATGCGCTGGCTGGAAGAACACGGCCACGGGTTTGATGTGGGCGTGGCGCGGGTGCCGATTGTGCCGGCCGCCATCCTGTTTGACCTGGGGATTGGCCGGTCCGAGGTGCGGCCCGACGCCGAGATGGGTTACTGCGCCTGCCGGGCGGCCAGCCGCGAGCGCCCAGCCGAGGGCAACGCCGGGGCCGGCATGGGCTGCACCGTGGGCAAGGCTCTGGGGCCAGCGTGGGGCATGAAGGGCGGGCTGGGCACCGCCAGCGTGGATTTGGGGAACGGGCTGGTGGTGGGCGCGATTGTGGCGGTTAACGCCTACGGCGATGTGCTGGACGAGCGCGGCGACATTTTGGCGGGCTGCCGCGTGCCGGGGGCCGAGCCGCCGCGCTTCGCCGACGCGCTGGCAGTCATGCGGGCGCGGGCGGGCGAAACCGGCGCCAGCTTTGGCACGCCGCCGGCCGAAACCAGCCACACGGTGATCGGCGTGGTGGCGACCAACGCCCGGCTGACCAAGGAAGAGGCCAATAAAGTGGCGCAAATGGCACACGCCGGGCTGGCGCGGGCTATCCGCCCGGCACATACCATGTTCGATGGTGATACAATCTTTGCCCTGGGCACGGGGGAAGCGGCCGGCGAGGTGAATGTGGTGGGGGCGTTCGCCGCCGAAGTGCTGGCGACGGCCATCCGGCGGGGAGTGCGGGCGGCGGCGGCGGTGCCGGGCTGGCCCGCAGTCGCAGGCCGGGCCTGAGACATGAGCGGCCGGGGGATCACCGGGAGACATCGTTATGCTGCAATTGTGGACCGACTACGGCTTTTACTTATGGATCTTAACCACCCTGCTGGCCGTGGTGGCGCTGGCCTGGCTGGCCTACAACACCTTCACCGGCCAGGGGGATGACGCCGCCGAGGGCGCGAGCGGCGACCCGGCCGCGCTGGCCGCGCCCGATGAGCGCCTGACCGCGCTGGCCGAGGCCGCGCCGCATATGCAGGCCACGCTGGGCCGCACACTGCAATATGTGGGGCTGACACGCTACGCCGATGGGTCGGGGGCGCAGGCGTTCGCGCTGGCGATCTCGAACGCGCGCGGCGACGGCTTTGTGTTGTCGAGCAGCGTGCGCGGCGGGCTGAGCGCCAAGCCGCTGAGCCGGTGGGCGGCGAACCAGCCGCTGAGCATGGAAGAGCAGTCGGCCATTGAGCAAGCGCGCGGGGTACAGGAAAAGCCCTAGAACGTTTGTTCAGACCTTCACATTGACAAGCGCCCCTAACCTGATAAACTTTCAACCTAGCAGGCAGTACGGACGAAAACTGGTCCGGGGGTATGTCGGGTAACTCCCTTGGGAGGCTGGATGTTCACGTTTAAACCTGCGCCGAAGAACAATGCCAACGGCAACGGCCACGCTCCGAACGGCAATGGGAACGGGCACAGCGCCGCCGGCACGGGCAACGGCTCCGGCAGCGAGAACGGCTCCAGCGCGCCACCGGCCGCTGAGCAGACGGCGGTGAACGCCAGTAACGGGAATGGCAACGGGCACGCGGCGGCGCCGCGCGGCACCGGGTTAGCGAGCTGGTTGGGGTTTGGGAACGGCAACGGGAACGGCCAGGCCGCCCCTCGGCCGGCCCTGGCCCGCAAAGACAACCACAACGGGCACAAGATTGACAGCGTCATCGGCCCGGGGATTCACTTCAAGGGGACGCTGACGGGCAGCGGCAGCCTGCGGATCGACGGCACGTTTGACGGCACGATCAACATTCAGGGGCCGCTGCTGATTACGGACGGCGCTAAGGTGACGGCCGAGGTGCGGGCCGGCGCGGTGTCGGTCGGCGGCAGCCTGAAGGGCAATGTGATCGCCGGGAAGGTCGAGATTTTGTCGACCGGGCGGGTGTGGGGCGACCTGCTGACGACGGCGTTCGCGACGGAAGAAGGGGCGTTCCTGCGCGGGCAGGTGCGGATGGAAGACGATGTGCCGCCCACGCCGGCGGAGGCAGCGCCAGCACTGAACACGGGCGCAGAGGCGGCCGCGATTTAGCGCAGGATTTCGACTTAAATTTGAACCGGGAAGCCATTGCGGCTTCCCGGTTTTGATTCCGGCCTGGGCGGTGAGGTAGCCGGCGGTCAACGTCAGGGGGCCGGCTCATCGCAGGGTGGGCTGGTGAAAGCGGCTATCTGACCCTTGCGACGAAAGCCCCCCTGACAAGGCTTGCGCCTTGCCAGGGG